>NZ_JBHUSF010000244.1:0-14251 GCF_042673295.1 Rhodococcus sp. NPDC057014 | reverse complement strand
GCGTGCGGCCGAGCGGGTTGGCGGCGACGATGTCGAGGTGCCCGTTCAGCACGATCGCAGGCGAGTCGACCATGCCGTCGATCAGCGGCTGCACGCCGTCGGGGATTTTGCGGTCGTCCCGCTGCGGCGACCGCGCGGCGCTCGTCGTGGTGCCGGCGGCCCGCACCAGGTCGAACAGGTGCGTCGTTTCTTCCTCGGCGAGCCGCAGCGCGCGGGCGACGGAGTGCAGGACGTCGTCGGAGACTCCGGCGACGTTCCCGCGTTCGATCTGGGTGTAGTACTCGATGCTGACCCCGGCCAACTGCGCGACCTCTTCACGCCGCAGCCCCGGCACCCGACGTCGGCGCCCGGGCGGCAGGCCCACCTGCTCGGGGGAGATCTTCGCCCGCCGGGTCATCAAGAACTCTCTGACGTCCTTGGCGATGTCCATGGATCCACAGTAGGAACAAGACCGGGCGCCGGGAAGGGTCAGTCGCCCGGTGTCAGCGGCAGGAGCAGGGAGGCGACGACGTCGTCCACCTTGTCCAGGTACAGCACGTCGTGAATCATCGTGCCGACCACCTGCTCGGCCAGCGGATACACCGAGTACGGCACGCACTTGCGGAACTTGTCGACGAAGTCTTGCTCACTGAACGGATTGTTCGGGTGCCCCTTGACGTAGACGTGTTCGGTGGTGATCCTGCGGCCGTCTCGCAGCGTGGTCGTGAGCCGTGCGCCCCAGTCCGACACGGACGGGTCCTCGGCAGCGGTGATCCTCGACATCAGCTCTCGGACGTCCTCACGTTGCCGTGCCTCGTCGGTGTAGGACTGCACGAAGACGCTCTTGTCGATCGCGGCGGTCGCGACGGCGTACGGCAGGCTGAACTGACATTCGGGGACCGTCCGCGGGTGCCACTTCACGTCGGTCGGTTCGCACACGGCGCGCCAGCCGGAGGTGGAGACGTCGATGTGCACGGTAGCGATGTCGTCGGGACCGAAGCCGTGCGTGCGCATCTGATCGAG
The DNA here is from genome assembly GCF_042673295.1 of Rhodococcus sp. NPDC057014. Classification (NCBI taxonomy): domain Bacteria; kingdom Bacillati; phylum Actinomycetota; class Actinomycetes; order Mycobacteriales; family Nocardiaceae; genus Rhodococcus; species Rhodococcus sp. NPDC057014. The sequence continues at coordinate 13,249 of NZ_JBHUSF010000244.1, read as the reverse complement.
GATGCCGTCGATGGAGGAGTGCGAGAAATAGCAGGCGCTGTACCCCTTGGTGGTGATGTTCGTCGTCTCCCAGCGCTCCAGATCCCGGGTGAGCAGCTCGGGGTCCGTCTCCCAGCGGGCCGTGCGCAGGTAGCCGTTGGGTCCGGTCAGCACCTCCCGGCGGGGGCCGGTGATGCCCTTCTCCGCGAGGAGGCAGGCGGTGATCGCCGATTGGCAGACGAGGCCGTGGTGCACCCGGACCATCAGGGTGGCCGGTGCGTAGATCGCCATCGTGTGCGGCTGCGTCATCGTGCGGGCGATGCCCTGGGCGTTCTCGAGCAGTTCCTGGGAGAAGCCGAGGAGTTTGCCGACGGCCGCGACGGCTCCGAAGATGTAGTGGCCACCGCAATCGTGGGACTTCACGGCGGTGCTGATGACCTTGTAGGCCGAGCCCACGCGGATGAGCGTCTCCTGCCCGACGACCAGTGCCGTCAGGAATTCCTTCCCCGTGACGTCCGGCCGAAGCCCGGTGGCCGCCAGCAGACTGGCCACGATGTATTCGCTGATGTGCCCCGCTTCTTCGTGAAGATCGCCGCAGTCCATCGCGCGGGGCATCGGGCCGATCGCCAGTGCCGCCTCGGCCGCGGGAACGCGGCCACCGTAGAACGGCAGGACCGACTGCGGTGCGCCGCCCTTGTCCTTGACCAGATCCACGATCGCCGGAATCCCGTCCATACCGGAGCCGCCGATCATCACGGCCATGCAGTCCAGCAGGGTGTGCTTGGCATGCCGGACGACCTCGGCGGGGAGATCGTCGTAGTCGGTCTGCACCGCCATCCGGCACAGGGTGCTCATCGGATCTTCCGAGTTCTGGATCGCGAACTTCGTCATGTCGTCCCTCTTCCGCGTCGAGATATCGCTGCCGGCAACGCAAATCGGCGTCCCGGTTCATGTCAGAAGGTCGCGCATGCCCCGGCTCGGGGATAGGGGGATTCTCGGCTACCGAGAAGACGAGTCCGGTCAGGGCACCTCGGTCGCGTGCCGGATCTGCTGCTTCAGCAGCGTCAACCGTGGCCCGTCGGCGGTGCGAGTCGCGCGGGAGATGCCGAGCGCGGTGGCGTGCAGCGCCGGCAGCAGGGTCGATGGCGCGTCGGCGCCGAACGCGGTGGTGACCGACAGTGCGCCGATCGCGGTGCCGTCGTCGGCGAGGATCGGCACGGCGATCGCCGTCGAGTCGGGGGAGATCCAGCGGCGGGCGACGACGTAACCGGTGCGCCGGGTCTCGTTCACGATCCGCAGCAGTTCGGCCCGGTCGACGACGGTGTGCTCCGTGAAGCGGGTGATCTTGCCGGTCGCCAGGATGTGCTCCCGCACCTCCGGCGTAGAGAACGCCACCAGCACGATCCCCGGCGACGACGCCAACGCGGGAAGCCGCACACCCGGCTGAGTCACGTTGGTGACACCCGGTTGTCGCGTCGACAGCGTTTCCACGTTGAGGACGTCGTTGCGGTCGAGCACCGACAGCAGGGTGGGGGCCTGCACCGCCGACCGCAGGTCCTCCATGTACGGCAGGGCGACCTCCCGGAGCGTGAGCGCACTCGACGACCGGGCCACCACCTCCCACAGGCGGGTGCCGATGCGCAGCCTGCGGTCGGGGTCGCGTTCGAGGAAGCCCACGTCGACGAGTTCGGCGACGATCCGATGCGCCGACGGCATCGGGATCGCGGTCCTGCGCGCGATCTCCGACGCCGTCTGGGGGCCGCCCGCCCCCTTGAACGACTCGAGCACCTCGACGACCCGCTCGATCATCGATTCACCGCGGGCGGGCATCGGTCCTCCTCGGCGTCGAGTGTGTCGTGAGGGCTAGTCGAGATTGATGTAGACGGCCTTCGGGTACAGATAGCCCTCCACGTGCTCTTTCGCTCCCTTCCAACCGTAACCGCTCATCTTGGTGCCGCCGAAACCGATGGCCGGGTCGAGGACGCCGTAGCAGTTCACCCAGATCGTTCCGGCCTTGATGTTCCGCGAGACCTGGTGCGCTGTGGACAGACTGCGGGTCCACACACCGCCAGCAAGCCCGAACGGTGTGTCGTTCGCCAGGCGCAGCGCGTCGTCCACGTCGTCGAACGGGATGACCGACGCGACCGGCCCGAAGATCTCCTCTTGGGCGATCGTCATGTCGTTCGACGCGCCGGAGAACACGGTCGGCTCGACGAAGAAGCCCGATGCCAAGTCGCCGCCGAGACGCGTGCCACCGCTCGCCAGATGCGCACCTTCGCCGCCGCCGACGTCGATGTAGTGCATGACCCGCTCGAGTTGCCGCTCCGAAATCAGAGGGCCCAACTGGGTATTCGGGTCGAGACCGTCTCCCACCCGGATGGTCTTCGTGAACTCCTGCATGCGCTCGACGAACTCGTCGTGGATCGAACGCTGCACGAAGATCCGTGAGCCCGCGACGCAGACCTGCCCGCTGTTGGTGAACACACCCATCGCGGCGCCAGGCACGGCCTTGTCCAGATCGGCGTCGGCGAAGACGATGTCGGGCGACTTACCGCCCAACTCCAGTTGCAGACGCTTGAGGTTGCCCGCCGACGCGCGGACGATGGCCTGCGCCGTGCCGATGGACCCGGTGAACGCGATCCGGTCGACGTCCCGGTGCTCGGCCAGGGCCTGGCCCGCGTCGGCGCCGTACCCGGTCACGACGTTGATCACGCCCTCGGGCACACCGGCTTCCATCATCAGTTCGGCCACCCGCAGCACCGACAGGGAGGCGTCCTCGGCAGGCTTGAGGACGGCGGTGCATCCGGTGGCGAGCGCCGGGCCGAAGATCCACCACAGGCCGATCAGCGGACCGTTCCACGGAATGATCCCGCCGACCACTCCGACGGGGGCGAGGGACTTGAGGGTGAGGAAGTCTCCGGGAAGCGAATTCGGGGGAGTCGCCACGGTCGCGGCGTCGCATTGGGACGCGAAGAACTGCAGCACCTGCGAGGTCCACTCGGCGAGTCCGGTGGTCCGCTTCAGCGGCGCCCCCATGTCGAGCGTCTCGATCATCGCCAACTCGTCGAAATTGTCGAGGATGACGTCGTGGATCTTCAGGATCAGCTTGCGGCGCTGGTGCGGCGTCCACCGACTCCATTCGCCCTCGAAGGCGCGGCGAGCCGCCGCGACGGCGAGATCGACGTCCGTGGCGTCGCCGCCCGCGATGCGGCAGAGTACCTGCCCCGTCGCCGGATTGACGGTGTCGATCTGCCGGCCGGATGCGGCGTCGACCCACTTGCCGCCGATCAGATTCTTCTTCGATCCCTGGATGAAAGCGGGTACGGTGAGCGATGTTTCGTCTTGGATGAGCAATTCGTTCAACTCCTCCCGTCTCGGCGCCGGCCGAGACAGTCGTGGTCGGCCGGTCCGGCCGCGGGCTTCGTCGATGCGGTGACCTGTTCGGGTGTCAGAATTCGAAGACTCCCTTGCCGTCCGATTGCTTGTCGAACCACTGGTATGCCTCGACGGCCTGGTCCAGCGACCAGCTGTGGGTGTAGAGGTCGTCGACGGGGAGCCCCTGCTCGACGATGAATTCGGCGCAGCGCCGCTGCTGGATCGTGGACATCGTCCAGGACGTCATGATCGTCCACTGCTTCTTGTACTGCTCCTCCGTCCGGAAGTGCACTTCGCCGGGGAGTCCGATGAAGCACGCACGTCCCCATTTGCCGAGGACGCTCAGCGCGTCGGCGCCCGCCACCCCCGACGTTTCGAGGATCATCTCCACGCCCTTACGGCCCGCGAGTTCGGCGATCGTCGCGGACAGGTCGACCTCGGCCGAGTTCACGACCTCGCTCGCGCCGAACTTCCGTGCGCGTTCCAGTCGCGAATCGTTGACGTCCACCGCGATGACCCGGGCGCCGAGCGCCGAGGCGAGCATGGTCCCGGACAGCCCGACCGGGCCCTGCCCGAAGACGACGAGCGTCTTCCCACCGACGTCGCCGAGCCGCATGAGACCTCCCCACGCCGTTCCGGTGCCGCAGCCGATCGCGGCGCCCGCCTTGTAGCTGAGACCGTCGGGGAGCGGCAGCAGGGTCCGGGCCGGCACGACCGCGTACGGTGCGTGACCGCCGTGGGTGGTGATGCTCATGGTCTGAGCGTTCCCGCGGTCGCACATCTGCGGCCATCCGGAGCGACACTGCTCGCACACGTCGCACCCCCAGTAGTGGTGGATCATGACGCGGTCGCCGACGGACGCCGTGTCGGGCGACACCCCTTCTCCGACAGCGTGTACGTCACCACAGGGCTCGTGACCCTGAATGGTGTCGGCGCTCCCGCCGAACGACACCGCGCCCCGGTAGAAATGGAGGTCACTGCCGCACATTCCGGACGCCCGCATCCGGACGACCACTTCTCCCGGCCCCGGTAGCGGTGCCGGGAAGTCCTTGAGAACGACGCTGCCATCCCCCGGAAAAGTGATTCCCTGCATTATCGACCTTCTTCCTCGTTGCGGAGCGCCGCGGTGGCCTGCGCGTCGATGCGCAGCCCTTCGGGATCGGACTTGGGGTCGCCGATCACGACGACGCCGTAGTCGCGGGCGGCGCCGGCGATGCTGACGTATTCGTTGCGCACGTCGGCGAGCACGCGTTCGGGGTCGCGGGCGAACGGGTCGCCCCAGCCGCCGCCGCCGTTGGTCAGGCACCGCAGGATCGACCCGGTCCCGGTCTGCCACACCTGCCTGCTGGCGAAATAGTGGTACTCGCCGTCGACCGGGTCCAGCGCCTTTGTCTCGGGGTCGAGCACGCCGGCGACGGGGATGCTGTCGGCGTAGACGTCGGGTGCGGTGCCCAGCATGCCCGGACCGTCCGCGCCGTCACGCGGCGGGAAGATCCAGATGGCGCCGTTGGGTCCGGGTTCGCCGCCGTTCGCGCCGACTCCGCTCGGGACCTTCGTGCGGAACGGCGACAGGTAGTGGCTGCCCTCGCTCAACCACAGTGTGTCCTTGAGGTTCGCGGCCCCACCGCGGAACGTGCCGGGACCGCCGGTGTCGATTGCGTGTTCCTTGCGCAGCATGACGACCGGCGAATCGTGCTCGATCGTCTCGGTGGCGGGGTCGAGGTTGTTGAGGAAGAACAGGACGGTGTAGCTGTCGCCGTCGCCTTCCTTCGTGGCCCCCCACGGCCCGTGCTCGCCGCCGCACTGGGTGGCGCTCGTCCACGGGGTTCCGTCGGCGGTCACGCCGGACGCATTGTGGGTGTTGGTGGAACCGTAGTCGCCCGCGACACCCTTCTCGCCGAGGGCCGGGTTGAGCGCGTCGAAGACGGCGGAGACGACGGCGCCCGACGCCTCCCAGAACATCATGATCCCGCCGTCGGGCGGCAGGGACGACACCAGTGTGCCCGGCGGGGTGGCGAGGTCGATGTTGCGCCAGGTGCCCGAGGTGAACGGCACCTCCGGGTCCAGAAGCATCGTCAATGCCACGCCGACAGCGGTTTTGGCGTCGAGCACCCCACAGTTGATGCACGTGCGAGCCTGCGGCGAGGTGCCGGACAGGTCGACCTCGATGTCCTGGCCGTGCTTGCGCAGCGTCACCTGCACCGTGTAGTCGACGCTGTCGTCGAGGCCGTCCGCATCGATCAGTGAAGATCCGGTGTACTCGCCGTCAGGAACGAGTGCGATGGCGTCGCGCATCCGCTCGGCGGACGTGTCGCAGGCGTACGTCAACGTCCCGAGATAGGCGGCCAGACCGTAGCGTTCGATGTTCTCGAGCACGAGTCGCTCGCCGAGCGCGAGTTGCTGGTAGATGCTCTTGAAGTCGGGCAGCAGCATCCCGCCCCACCGGGTGTTGTCGAAGATCAGGCTGAACGTCGAACGCACCGGTTCATCTTTGGACCACAACAGCATCGGCGGAATGACCAGACCGTTCTCGTACACGTTCGCCTTCGTGGCCGAGAATCCGCCGGGCACGGTGCCGCCCATGTCGAGTTGGTGGGCGCGCATGTTCACGAACGAGACGATCTTGCCGTCGACGAACACCGGTCGGATGAAGCACACGTCGTTGACGTGGGTTCCGCCGCGATACGGGTCGTTGCAGATGAGTACGTCACCGGGGGACAGGTTCTCGGGCCCGAACTCCTCGACGACGTTCCGTACGGCGTCGCCGAGCGTGCCGAGGAAGACCACGAGGCTGTTGCTGACCACGGCCATCGGATAGTTGTGATCGGGCGGACCGCTGATGGTGCACGCGAAGTCGTACCAGTCGCGGATGATCGGCGAGAAGGCCTCGCGCATGAAACCGGTGGACATGTGTTCCACCGTGTACCGCAGCCGGTTGAGGATCACGGCCGCGGTGAAGCGGTCGCAGCCGTAGGCGTCGGTGAACGTGGCGTCGGAGATGTCGCGCAGGCGAGTCGGTTCGGCGTCCGCAGAGGCGGGTGTCGCTTCGAGAGTGGTCATGGGATTCACTTCCTCCGGATGATCAGTTCGCCGTAGCGGCCGACGGTGGCACGTTGCCCGGCTCCGATGTGCGTCGTGGAGAGTCCTTCGTCGACGATGGCGGGTCCTTCCAGAACATCACCGGCGCACAGGGTTCCGCGGTCGTAGACGTCGGCCTGCTGCGCGCCCTCGCCGTCGGCGTCGATGTCGCCGAGGTAGCGCAGTACCGTCGTCCGGACCGGCTGAAGGGGTTCGTCGCCGCGCTGCGGAGCCTCGGGGTAGTCGACTTTCGGGGTGTCGAGGACCGCCCGCACCCGGAACGTCACGCCCTCGACGGGCATCGCCTCGAAGCGGTTGCCGGAACGGTTCTCGTACGTGTCGTGGAACGACTGGACGATGGTGGTGATCGCGTCGGCGTCGATGGTGCCGTCGGGAACCGGCACGAACGGTGTCTCCGAGCTCTGTCCGGCGAGGTGAGCGTCCATGCTGCGGTGGAACGTCACACCGGTGGCCTCGTCGAGCCCTTCGCGCAGTTGCGATTCCATCTCGCCGAACAGCGCGTCGACAGTCGGCGCCGCGTCGGGGGTGAGGATCATGTACGCGCTGCGGTTGGCGGTGAACACCTGGTCCGCGGACAGCAAGCCCAGCGCCGAGAACAGGCCGGGATACGGTGGCACGATCACCTGCTTGCAGTGCACCGTGTCGAGCACCGCGGGCAGCAGCATCGGACCGGCGGCGCCGAACGCGACGAGGCTGTAGTCGCGGGGGTCCACACCGTTCTTGATCGCGACGTTGAACACGCCCTCCGCCATGTTGTTGACGGCCATTTCGTAGGCGTAGCGGACCTTCTGCGCCAGCGTGAACTCCGAATCGAGATTCTCGAAGGCCTGCCGGGACAGCACCGGATCGAGGTCCACCGCGCCGCCGGCGAACCGGCTGGGATCGATGATGCCGATCATCAGGCAGGTGTCGGTGGTGGTCGGCTGGGTGCCGCCGCGCCCGTAGCAGGCCGGTCCGGGAGAGGATCCCGCGCTGTCCGGGCCCACCTGGATCTCGCCCGCGGGGCCGATCGCGACGATGCTGCCGCCGCCGGCGCCGATGCTGGAGATGTCGTTCGCCAGGGCGTTGACGACGAGGTCGTGTTCGAGTTCGAAGCTGGTGTTGACGAACGGTTCGCCCGCCGTGACGACGCTGATGTCGATGGAGGTGCCGCCGACGTCCGCGCAGAGCAGGTTGTTCTCGCCGATCAGCCCGCCGAAGTGGGCGCACCCGACGGTGCCGGCCGCAGGACCGGAGAAGACGATGCGGAACGGCAGTTCCATCGCGCGGCCGGACGGAACGAGGGTGGCGGCGCAGTCGGCGAAGTTGAGTTCCCCGCTGAAGCCGAGGTCCGCGAGGCCCTTCTCCAATTTGGCCGCGTAATCGGTGTAGATGATCTTCATCAGTGCGTCGATCACCGTCGTCGACGCCCGTGCGTATTCCTTGGCGAGCGGCGAGACGTCGCTGGAGATCGAGCAGGGCACGTCGCCGAGGACCTCGCGGACCAACTCGCGCAACCGGATCTCGTGCGCCGGGTTCACGTACGCGTTGATCAGACAGATCGCGACACCGGTGACGCCGCAGCGCCGGAGCACGTCCAGTTCGGCGCGGGCCTGCGTTTCGTCCAGTTCGAAGAGCACGCCGCCGTCGGCGGTGATCCGCTCGTGGATGCCGCGCCGCAGGTACCGCTGGACCAGCGGCCGGGAGGCGTCACCGAAGCTGCGCCGCCACCGCGAGTCCAGGATGGCGTGCGCCGGGCGCCAGACCCGACCCATGTCGAGGATGTCGCGATGACCCTCGGTCGTGAGAAAACCGATCTTGGGCAACCGCCGGGTGATCACCGCGTTCAGGCCGTGCGTGCTCGCGTGGTTGAACACGGCGGCGTCCTCGACGCCGAGCGCCGCGGCACCCTCGAGGACCGGCCCGAACACCTCGGCGTAGTCGGTGGTGACCTTGGCGGTCTGGATCTGTCCGTCGCGCAGGGCGACTACGTCGGTGAATGTTCCGCCGACATCGACTGCAATCATCGTGGAATCCTTCGTCAGAGCAGGTCGGTGAGAAGTTGGATGGGCCCGAGCCGGGACCACGGTGAGCGGTCCAGCGACAGCAGGCACTGCTGGCACTTGACGACCTGGAACCAGCCGCCTTCGGACACCACGGGGTAGCGGCGGAGTTCCTCGGCGCCGCATCGCGGGCAGTGGCCGTCGACGGGGGTTCGTTCGAGAACCGGGGTGGGTGGGCTGTCGTGTTCTTCGGTCATGGTGGGCACAACTCCAGGTGCTCTCGGAGACGGGAGCGCAGGTGCGCTGGTCGTCACGACGCTATGGGGATGGGATCTACGTCACAATCCGTCTGGCGAAGGCCGGCATCCACTTTCCGAACGCCGCGAGCGGCGCACGTCCGCGGCTACCTGCGGATTTATCCCAATATGATGTATTATTTCCACCGGTACTACGACGGCGTGGGTGAAATCCGGCCACGCCGGGTCTCAGGAGGTGGCGGCGCGTGAGCGACCGACAGCTGAACTTCCGCACGGCGGATCTCGACGCCGCGCACGCCCAGGTCACCAAGGCGTTCGCGGGTCACGACGTGCACGTGCCGGACGATCGGGACGTGGATTTCCGGCTCGATCTCGCGCCGGCCCCGCGCCTGACGCTCGGCCGGATGTCGTACGGGGCGGCGGTGACCCTGCACGGGCCGCCTATGCGCCTCTGCTATCACGTGAATCTGCCCGTCACCGGTGCGAGCACGGTCGAGCAGGGCGGCGTCCGCCGAAGCTTCGTCGCCGGGGAGGCGGGTGTCGCCTTCGGTCCGCAGGCGCCCGTGCTGGTGCAGTGGAGTGCGGATTCGTGGCAGTACCACATCAAACTGCCGAAGGACCCGCTCGAGGCGCACGCGGCGAAACTGACGGGCCGCCCGATCGGGGAGGAGATCCGCTTCGATCTGACGTTCGATCTCCGGTCCAGCGCCGCGCAGGCGCTCGTCGCGACCGCCGGGTTCCTGTACGCGGAGCTCTCCCGGCCGGACGGCATCTCCGCGATGCCCGCTGCCTGCCACGAACTCGAATCGGCGCTCATGACTCAACTGCTCATGACGGTGCCGAGTCAGCTCACTCCGGAGCTGCACGGAAAACCCGCCCACACCCGGCGGTCCAAGATCCGCGAGATCGTGGACTACGTCGACCGGCACGCGGAGGACGACATCACCACGGCCGATCTCGCGTCGATGGCCGGAGTGAGCGAACGCGCCCTGCAGGCGGGCTTCCGGGAGGTGGTCGGGATGTCGCCGACCGCCTATCTCCGCGGCGTTCGACTCGACCGGGTGCACCTCGATCTCGCGTGTGGCTCTTCGGGTTCCGTCACGGATATCGCCGCCCGCTGGGGTTTCTACCATCCCGGCCGGTTCGCTCAGCAGTACCGGGCCCGGTTCGGGTTCCTTCCCTCGGAGACCGTGTTGCGCTCACGACGCTGAGCCGGGTGCGCCACGTCGATTCGGGCGGCGGGGGTGCGGTGAGATCACTATATATAATGTTTCAACCTTGTGGCGGGAGGCGGCATGACCGTGGCGGAATCCGTTCGGCGGGAGGCCCTGGAGTTCCGGGGCGCCCACAGCGACAAGCTGATCGGCGACCGGTGGACGTCCCCGGGGCAGGATCGGGGAACCGTGCTGCTGCTGCACGGCGGCGGTCAGACGCGGCACTCCTGGGAGCGCACCGCGCGACGCCTGGCCGGCGCGGGATGGCACGCGATCACCGTGGATGCCCGCGGGCACGGCGACAGCGAATGGTCACAGGCCGGCTACACGCTGGATTTCTTCGTCGCCGACCTCCATGCGACGATCGCGCAGACCGGCACGGCTCCCGTCGTCGTCGGGGCATCCCTGGGCGGACGGACGGCGCTCGCGGCCGTGGGTGAGCGGCCCGGATCAGTGTCGGGTCTGGTGCTGGTGGACATCGCGCACCGCGTGGATCCGGACGGGCGGGAGCGGGTGAGGGACTTCATGGCCGGCGCTCCGAAGGGGTTCGCCACTCTCGAGGATGTCGCCGCCGCGGTCGACGCCTACCGGCCTGCGCCGCGACGACGCCGGAATCTGGACGGGCTGAGGAAGAATCTCCGGCAGCGGGCGGACGGCCGCTGGTACTGGCACTGGGATCCGCGGTTTCTCGAGTTCACGACGGACGGTGCGAACTTCGACGTCGACCGGCTGTCACGGGCGGCCCGGAAGATCACCGTGCCCACCCTGCTCGTCCGCGGGAAGAAGTCGGACATGGTCACCGCCGAGGCGGCCGCCGAGATCCGCGACCTGGTGCCCACCGCGGAGGTGGTCGAGGTCGGTGCCGGTCACATGGTCGCCGGCGACGACAACGACGTCTTCACCGCTCACCTGCAGGACTTCCTCGTCGGCCGGGTGAGTCGGCAGGTCTGACCGGCACGATATGGCGGACGATCAGCCCGCGTTCGCCTCGGCGTGGGTATCCCACAGCCCGCGCTGCTCGAGTTCGTCGATCAGGTGATCCGCGCCGTCCAGGATGTGCGACTCCATGATCGTCTTCGCCCTCTTGCCTGCGTGCTTCTTCAACGCGTCGAGCAGGAGGGGGTGTTCCTCCTGGGTCGTGGTGATGTGGCCCTCGATGGTGGCGTAGAAGCGGTTGGGAAGATTCGTGACGACGGAACCGAGGAGGCGGGCGAGGCGCGGTGAGTCCGCGATCAGGTTGATCTTTCGGTGGAACGCGTGCCCGAGGGACGAAATGCGCTCGGTGTCGCCCTGTGCGATGGCGTCCTCGTGCTGCTTCAGGATTCCCTCGAGTTCGGCGATCTGCTGGGGCGTGATGTTCTTCGCGGCCCGTGCGGCCAGTTCGGCGGCCAGCTGAGCCTGGGCCCAGAACAGATCACGCACGTCCTGCTTCGTGAACGGGGCCACGACGAAGCCGCGGCGGGGGACCATCTCCACGAAGCCTTCGCTCCGCAGGGCGAGGAGACCCTCGCGGACGGGTGTGGTGCTGACTCCGACAGCTTCGGCGATCCGCTCGATACGGAGGAAGTCGCCGGCACGCACCTCGCCGGAGATGATCATCTCGCGGACGTACGTGGCAACTTCCTCGGGCAGTTGCTGTCGTCTTGACCTGTCATTCAGGGGCATCGTCGGTCGCACCTTCCCGGATTCGAAAGACTCGACATAATGTACCATCCGCGCCCGCGTGGTCGGCCCCCGCGTGATCGGCCGCAGTCCGAGCCGCGCCCCGAAATGCCCGACCCCGGGCGTGGGAGCGCTCGTAACTCCGCCGCAAGGACACCGCTGTCGGGCCGGTCACATTTCCGGGTCGACATAATCCACGACACATCATATATTGTTCCGAGTGTGATCTGTGTCGCACCGACTGTCGGTGCTACGAGCGAGAGGGACCTGATGAGCACAACGAAGGATTGGGCGTCGCGCGTGGGGATGCGCCCGTATCAGATTGCATCCGTGGTCTTCTGCATGTTCCTGAACATGCTGGACGGATACGACGTCCTCGTGATGGGTTTCGCGATGCCGCACCTGCCGCAGGGCTTCGCGACCAATCCGGAGAAGGGCTACCTGATCAGTGCCGCCCTCGCGGGTATGGCGGTCGGCGCGATCGGCCTCGCCCGCTTCGCCGACGTCATCGGCAGGCGGCGCATCCTGCTGGTCGGCCTCGCGGCCAACACCCTGGGCCTGACCGCGTCGGCGCTGTCGAACGGTTTCGCGATGCTCCTGGTGACCCGCTTCGTCACCGGCATCGCGATCGGCACGATCAGCGTCGTCATCATCGTCCTCTGCCAGGAGGTCGTCCCGGCCAACCGGCGAAGTGTGGCGCTCGGCCTGGTCATGGTCGGCTATCCGCTCGGCACGACGCTCGCGGGCTTCGCGGGCGCCGGACTCGTGGCGCTGGCAGGCGGGGCGTGGCAGGGCATGTTTTGGATCGGTGCCGCGCTGGGGGTCCTGTCATTCGTGGTGACCGCCGCCTTCCTCCGCGAATCGGACGACTTCCTGGCACGCAAGGGAACGAAGACGGAAGCTGATCGGGCGGTCCCCGCGCCGCAGAGCGAGGTCCGTCTGCTCGGCCGGGAACTGCGATCGCGCACACTCCTCCTGACGTTCGGATACTCGATGCTCACCGCCGGGTACTACTTCGTCGGCACCTGGACGCCGCAGCTGATCAAGGACGCCAGCGGCGACGCGGGGAGCGGTGCGCTGGCCGGCATCATGATCAGCTTCGGTGCGGTGGTCGGTGGATGCCTGTTCGGTGCGTTCGGGTTGCGGTTCCCCGGCGCGCGGATCGCGGTGATCACCTCGGCCGTGTCCGCCGCGGCGATCGCCGGGTTCGCACTCACACTGCAGGGACCATTTGCACTGGCCATGGCCGGGCTTCTCGGCGCAGGCACGTTCGCGGCCATGTCCGGGTTCACCTCCACGTCGACGGTGGCGTACCCCGTGCTCGCGCGCGCCAAGGGCTACGGAGCGATGATGGGCGTCGCCCGCGGGGGTGCCATTCTGTCGCCGATCGTCGCGGGGTACGCGCTCAGTGTCATGACACCGCGCGCGATGTACCTCGCCGTCATCGTGCCTCTCGTGCTCGCGGCCGTCGCGGCGATGGCTCTCACCCGCATCACCCGTACCGTCGTGGCCGGCGAGACGAGGGTGGCGGCCCCGGCACTCGCCACTACCGAGTAGCCGGGACGGAGAAAAGAAGGGCCGCACGGGGAGTTACCGAGCGGCCCATAGTGTGGGCGGGTGATCAGTCGAAAAGGATTAAGCCGCGGATGTTCTTTCCGCTGTGTCTTATAAAAATAAACGA
>NZ_JBHUSF010000243.1:0-14273 GCF_042673295.1 Rhodococcus sp. NPDC057014 | reverse complement strand
GATGGTGATACCGCGGTGACCTTACGAAACGTGTACTCGTGCCCGGTGTCGGGGTCGTTGACGGCGATGCAGTCGCAGTCGCGGACGTTCCCGAAAAGCTTGCGAAAGCTGATCGATCTGCGGGACCGGACGTGCCGCACGCCGTGGTGTGATGCGCCGATCCGGCATCATGATCACATTCTCTCGCGCCGCAGCGAGGGGGCCACCACCGCGCAGAACGGGGCGGGGTTGTGTGCGGCGTGCAATTACGCGAAGGAGGGCGACGGCTGGTCCGCCCGCCCGGTGCGTCGGCCCGATCGCCGTCACGTTCTCGATCTCCGCACCCCGACCGGGCACCATTATCGGTCCGTTGCCCCACGATTGCCGTCCGCGGCGCGTCGGTCGGAGATCGAGGCGATCCTCATCGCGCATCTGCGAGCGTCATGAGTGCGAACCGGGGCGCGGCCACACGGAACGTTTCACGCGGCGGTGAGGGCGAAGGGTGATTCGGCCATACGCCATCTGACCGCCGGGCAGGAGCGGTGTCACTCACCCGGCGGCGGTGTCCGGATACGCTATGGCCATGGCTGCGCCCGCGACACCTTCGCCTGTGAATCCACCCGCACGTCCTCAGCCGTCGAGTATCTTCATCGCCTCACCGGAGGGGGACACCGGAAAGTCCACCATCGCGCTGGGTGTCCTGCAGATGCTGTGCGCGTCGGCCGCGAGGGTGGGTGTTTTCCGTCCCATTGCCCGGTCGACGGAGGAGACCGATTACATCCTCGAGTTGCTCCTCGAACACACGACGGCCGACCTCGGGTACGAGGAGTCGCTAGGGGTGACGTACGAGCATGTCCACGCCGACCCGGAGGGCGCGCTCAGCGAGATCGTCGCCCGGTACCACCAGGTGGCGGCGCAGTGCGACGCCGTCGTGGTGATCGGCAGCGATTACACCGACGTGGCGAGCCCGAGCGAGCTCGGCTACAACGCCAGGATCGCCGTGAACCTGGGCGCACCGGTGCTGCTCGCTGTGAAGGGAGTCCGGCGCACTCCCGAGGAGGTCGCGCAGCTCGCCCAGCTCGCCATCGGTGAACTGACCAGTCACCACGCGCACCTGCTGGCGGTGGTCGCCAACCGATGCAACCCCGACGAACTCGACGCCGTCACCGACGCGTTGGCGTCGACCGGTGTGCCCGCGTGGAGCCTGCCCGAGATTCCGCTGCTGGTCGCACCGACCATGGCCGAACTCCTCGAGTCGATCGACGGCAGCCTGTTCAGCGGCGACCCCGAGTTGCTGCACCGGGAGGCGCTGCGGGTGCTGGTCGGCGGAATGACGGCCGAGCACATTCTCGAGCGGTTGACGGAGGGCACGGTGGTGATCGCCCCGGCCGACCGGTCCGACGTGCTGCTGGCGATGGTGAATGCGCATGAGGCCGAGGGGTTCCCGTCGCTGGCGGGGATCATCATGAACGGTGGGCTGGTGCCGCACCCGGCGATCGCGAAGCTGATGGCCGGCCTCAAGCCGCGGTTGCCGATCCTCACCACCGATCTGGGCACGTTCGACACGGCCAGTGCGGCCGCTCAGACCCGTGGCCGGGTGGCGGTCGGCTCGCAGCGCAAGATCGACACCGCCCTGAGCGTCATGGAAATCCGGGTGGACGCGCCGACCTTGTTGGAGCGGTTGAAGCTGCCCATCCCGTCGGTGGTGACTCCGCAGATGTTCGAATACCAGCTGATCGACCGTGCCCGCCGGAACCGCAAGCACGTCGTGCTTCCGGAGGGGGACGACGACCGCATCCTCCGGGCGGCGGGGAGGCTGCTGCAACGGCAGGTGGCGCAGCTGACCATTCTCGGCGACGAGGTGCAGGTGCGTCGCCGCGCGGCGGAACTCGGTGTCGACCTCGCGGAAGCTCAGGTCCTCGACCCGCGGACGTCCGAGCATGCCGGGCCGTTCGCGGAGGAGTACGCGCGGCTCCGCGCCCACAAGGGCATGACGGTGGACCGCGCCCGCGAGGTGATGACCGACATCTCGTACTTCGGAACCATGATGGTGCACTTGGGAATCGCGGACGGCATGGTGTCCGGTGCCGCGCACACCACGGCGCACACCATCCGGCCGTCGTTCGAGATCATCAAGACGCAGCCGGGTGTGTCCACCGTGTCGAGTGTGTTCCTGATGTGTCTGTCCGACCGGGTGCTCGCGTACGGTGACTGCGCGGTGGTGCCCGACCCGACGGCCGAGCAGCTGGCCGACATCGCGATCTCCTCGGCGCAGACGGCGTCGCAGTTCGGCATCGATCCGCGCATCGCGATGTTGTCGTACTCGACTGGCGACTCCGGCAGCGGTGCGGATGTCGACAAGGTGCGCTCGGGAACGACACTCGTCCGCGAGCGTCGCCCGGACCTGTTGGTGGAAGGCCCCATTCAGTACGACGCCGCCATCGAGCAGAGCGTGGCCGACAAGAAGATGCCCGGTTCGGAGGTGGCGGGCAAGGCGACGGTCTTCATCTTCCCCGACCTCAACACCGGCAACAACACGTACAAGGCGGTGCAGCGCAGTGCCGGAGCGATCGCGGTCGGGCCGGTGCTGCAGGGTCTCAACAAGCCCGTCAACGACCTGTCACGAGGGGCGTTGGTCGAGGACATCGTGAACACCGTGGCGATCACGGCGATCCAGGCGCAGGGAGCAGAGCAGTGAGCGAAGGCAGCGAAGGTTCCGTCCTGGTGGTCAACTCCGGTTCGTCGTCGATCAAGTTCCAGCTGGTCCACCCGGATACCGGGAAGTCCTCGGCGTCCGGTCTCATCGAACGGATCGGGGAACCCGAGGGGCGAATCGTGTATCACCACCGCACCGGGCTGGCGGAGCGCCACGTCCACATCGCCGACCACCGGGCGGGGCTGAAGATGGTGGCGGACATCGTCGCCGAGGTGGGGCGTCCGCTGCGGGAGGCGGGGATCGTCGCGGTCGGGCACCGCATCGTCCACGGCGGCGACGTGTTCTACGAGCCGACCATCATCGACGACGCGGTGGTGCAATCGATCTCGGATCTGTCGACGCTTGCCCCGCTGCACAATCCGGCGAACGTGATCGGGATCGAGGTGGCGCGCGAGGAGTTGCCGGACATCCCGCACGTCGCGGTGTTCGACACCGCGTTCTTCCATACGTTGCCCGCGGCGGCGTCGACGTATGCGATCGACCGGACGGTCGCGCAGGAGCACGCCATCCGGCGATACGGCTTCCACGGCACCTCACATCAGTACGTGTCGGGGCGGGCGGCGGAGTTCCTCGGCCGGGACCTGTCGGAGCTGAATCAGATCGTGCTGCACCTCGGGAACGGCGCGTCGGCGTCCGCGATCCGCGGGGGACTGGCCGTCGACACGTCCATGGGCCTGACTCCGCTCGAGGGTCTCGTCATGGGCACGCGGTCCGGCGACGTCGACCCCGGGGTGATCCTGCACCTGCACCGCAGCGGCATGGGTGTCGATCAGATCGACGACCTGCTGAACCGGCACTCCGGACTCGAGGGCCTGTCCGGGGTCAACGATTTCCGGGCGCTGCTGGCACTCGTCGGCAAGGGCGACGAGAACGCGGCGCTGGCGTACGACGTGTACGTGCACCGGCTCCGCAAGTACATCGGCGCCTACCTGGTGGAACTGGGCGGTGTCGACGTCATCACGTTCACCGGGGGAGTCGGCGAGAACAACGTCGACGTCCGCCGCGACAGCCTGGCGGGGCTGGGCCGCCTCGGCATCGTCGTCGACGACGACCGCAACCGCGCGGATTCCCGGGAAGCCCGCCGCATCTCGGCGGACGAGTCCGATGTCCAGGTGCTGGTCGTGCCGACCAACGAGGAGTTGGCGATCGCCCGTGCGGCGGTGGAGCTGGTCGGGGCCTGACGGTTACAACAGACTCCTGGGCCTGATGGCGTTGGCGAGGTCCACCAGCGTGTATCGGTGGGTGCGTTCGGGGGCGTTGCGGGCCAGCGCCCGCAGACCGGCCTCGGCGCCCTTGCGCAGGCCCCGTTCGGTGAACGGCACCCCCAGGATCTGCTCCAGTTCCGTCGCCGACGTGTGACCGGCACGCATCCAGTCCAGCGCCGTGCCCAGTACGAGCGTGCGCATCTGCAGCGCCCGGCTCTCCTCGGGTGCGAGCGCGGTGACGCGGAGTGCCGCCTCCCGGAGTGCCACCTCGTCGATCTCCTCGATCGGCCCGCCGGACAGCAGCATCAGCACACTCGTCATCCGGGCCATGGTGAAGTGCCGGGACGTCGCGGGAACCTGATCGAGGGCGGCGATGGCGCCAGGTAGGTCTCCGCGTTCGGTGAGTTGGCGCGCGAGCCCGAACGCGGCACTGACCAGGCTGTGGTCGGTGCGCCACACCGTCCGGTAGTACGTCTCGGCGAACGTTCGCCACCGGTGGGAATCGGAGCTGTCGCAGTGCTGCAGCATCAGTTCGGCGGTGGCCGCCAGCGCAAGTTTGGGAGCGGTCTCACCGGGCATCGCCTGCAATACGGCCTCGAACCGGGAGAACGCCGCCTCGTAGTCGCCGTCGATGAGCGTCGCGAGTCCGGCGTACCAGGCGACCCGCCAGTTCCCGCCCATTTCTGCCTCCAGGTCGCGGAGGAGTGTGGTGGCGGTGGCGGCGTCCCCGAGGTCGAGGTGCGCCTTGATCTCGGCGAGGGTCAGTTCCCGGGAGAACGACACGTCGAGGTCGCAGACGACACGCTCGATCCCGTTCTCGCGGGCGTGTCGAATGGAATCGAGGGTCTGCTGCGGTTCGCTGTGCACCGCGGCGGCCAGGAGCTGGGCGTTGGGATCGGCCGGGTCGATCAACGGCACCGCCAGCGCCTGCGCCACCGACAGCGGGTCGAGATTCCTGTCCCGTTCGACGCCGTCGACGTACACGTCCGTCTGCTCGACCGCCTCGTCGGTGCCGAAAGTCGTTCGCTGCTTGCTGAACACGGTCGACAGCCCGGGATGCTCCTCTCCGGTCTGCTGCGCGAGCACCTCGCGGAGCACGGCGGTGAGCTGACCGGCCATCTCCTCCGCGGACGCGAAACGCCTGCTCGGATCGGGGTCGGTGGCGCGCAACAGGAGTCGGTGGAAGAACTCGTATTCCGCGAGGAGGGGCGCCTGGTCCGGGGACGGGATGCCGTCGAGGTACCTGCCCTTGTCGGACGGCATGTCGAGCGTCAGAACCGCGAGTGTGCGCCCCACCGTGTAGATGTCGGAGGCCACGGTCGGGCCGGTCTTGACGATCTCCGGGGCCTGATACCCGGGCGTGCCGTACAGGTACCCGTAGTCCTCGATGCCGGCGACGGCCCCGAGGTCGATCAATTTGAGGGCGTCCTCGGTGACCATCACGTTGTCGGGCTTGAGGTCGTTGTACACCAGGCCGGTGGAGTGCAGATATGCCAGTGCGGGAAGGATTTCGAGCACGTACGCGACGGCCTGCTCGACCGGCATGCGCTCGGGCTTCTCGTGCGTCGACAGGACGTCCCGCAGCGAATGGCCGCCCACGTACTCCATGACGATGTAGCCCATCGGGGTCCCGTCGGCCCGGGGGTGCTCCACGAAGTTGAAGATCTTCACGATGCTCGGGTGCGCCACCTCCGCGAGGAACTGGCGTTCGGCCACCGCCACGGCCTGAGCCTCGGCGTCGCCGAAGTGCAACAGCCCCTTGAGGACCACCCACCTGTCGCTGACGTTGCGGTCGATGGCCAGGTAGATCCAGCCGAGGCCGCCGTGCGCGATGCAGCCCTGCACCTCGTACTGGCCGCCGATCAGGTCGTTCGGATCGAGGAGCGGCCGGAAGTCGTAAGTCGCTCCGCACGAGGGGCACAGACCGAACTCGGAGGCCCCGGACGTGGGGCCGCTGCGGCCGACCGGCTTGTTGCACTTCCAGCAGAAGCGTTTGCCCTCGGGGACCTTCGGGTCGGTCATCACCGCCGAGGCCGGGTCGAGTGTCGTGACGACCGGCACCTCGACGAGTCCGCCGCCGAGACGCAGGCGCTGCCCGGACCGGGTGCGCGGTGAGCGTGTCGAGCGGCCGGTGCCGGACGCGCCCGACGGCCGGGACGTCGGCGCCGCCTGAGTGGCCGGCCCGTCGTCCAGCTCTTCCCGAACCGCCGCCTGGGTGGCCTCGTCCTCGGGTTCCCGGACGGCGGCCTGGGTGGCGAGGTCCGGGTCGGTGGATTCGGGGTTCTTCGAATGTTGCGGCATGCGCCCCCTCAGTCCTGGTACACGGCGGACGGCGGGGCGGGGGACGGGCCCAGCACCGACAGCCACCGGTCGTACATTCTGGTCCAGGTTCCGTCGCCGCGGATCCGTTCGAGTGTGCGGTTGACGAACCGCACGAGGTCCTCGTTCGCCTTGGTGATGCCGACGCCGTACGGTTCGGCGCCCATGCTGTCCCCGACGATCTCGAGGTACGGGTCCTGGGACGCCAGGCCGGCGAGGATCGTGTCGTCGGTACTCACCGCGTCGACCTGCCGCTGCTGCAGGACCACCAGGCAGTCGGACCACATGGGCACCGTGAGGATCTCGGCGGCCGGCGCGACCTGCTGCAAGCGGGTCAGCGACGTGGTGCCGCGGACGACGCAGACCCGTTTTCCGTTCAGGTCGGCGGCGCTGCGGATCGGGGAGCCCTTGACGACCAGAACCCGTTGCTGCGCCTCGAAGTACTCGGAGGAGAACGCCACCCTCTCCTTGCGGTCGCAGGTGATGGTCATGGTCTTCGCCACGATGTCGACCATCGACTCCTGCAGCGCCTTCTCACGATTCGCCGACGTGAGGATGCGGTAGTCGAGCCGGTCCGGGTCGCCGAACAGGTCCCGCGAGATCTCCCGGGCGACGTCGACGTCGAAGCCCTCGATGGCGCCGCTCGCGGGATCGCGGAAACTCATCAGGTTGCTGCCCGTGTCGAGCCCGACGACGAGACGCCCCCGCGCGCGGATGGCGTCGACCGTCGGCATCGGCGTGTCGGTGCCGGGGAAGGGCCGCAGGCTCGCGGTGGGGTCGCCGCAGTCCTTCTCGGGAGCGGGTGGGGCGGAGCCGGTGTCGGGGGCCGGTGTCGCCGCTGCGGGCAGCGGGGGTTCGGTGTAGGACAGGCTCGGCGATCCGACGTGCTCCGGAGCGGCCTCGGCGCATCCGCCGATCAGCAACGTGGCCGCCAGCAGCACCGGCGCGATCCGGTGCCGCCTCACTGGTATTCCCTCAACCGAGGCCACAACCCGATGATAATTCCGCAGAGCGCGACGAGTGTGAGGACGACGGCGCCGGAACCGAGTGCGGTCAGCACCCGGGCCGCGGATTCGACGTTCGACCGCAGATGGTCGCGGGCGGTCCCGATCCCGTCGGTGAGCGCGTCGTCGACGGTGGTGAACTGGGCTGCGGAATCCGAGGGTCCCGGCCCGATCGCCACCGTTGCCGCCGAGGCGAAGTCGCCCCGGGCCAGGATCTCGTTCATTCGATCGTGCGCCGAGGACCAGAGTTTCCAAGCGTCCTCGGCGCGCGCGACCTCGTCGTGGCCGACCGCGCGGTCGCCGTCGTGCGGATAGCCGGACAGCAGGGTGTCGAGCTGACCGGACTTGTCCTCGAAGACGGCGTCGTAGCCGCCGTTCGAGTCCCGGCGGACGAGTTTGAGCGTCTCCTCCGTGCGCGCCTGCTGCGCCAGGATGCGCGCCGCCGTCAACTCGTGCATCGGGCGGGCACCCTGGGTCAGCGCGCGCTTGGTGTCGAGTGAGGAGACCAGCCCGGCGACCAGCATCCACACCAGGAGGATCGCGGTGCACGACGACGCCAGGATCAACCCGAGATTGAACGTGCGCCTGCTCAGCCTCGCGAGGACGACCTGCGCGACGAGCAGCGCGACCAGCGCGACGAGGACCAGGATCAGCGCCGTCCACGGCGGGCGGGAATAGTCCCGCTGGATATCCGCGACGTCGGTTTCCTGCCGGGCGTGCAACTCCTGGGCCTTCGGCAGCATGCTCGTCTGCATCAGCGTGGACGCCTCGCTGAGGTAGGCCGCGCCCACCGGGTGACCGGTGCGGTTGTTGGCCCGCGCGGTCTCGACGAGTCCGGAGTAGACGGTGAGGTCGGTGGAGATGGAGGCGAGCAGGCGCCTGCTGTCCACATCGCTGGGGGCGAGCCCGCCCGACGCGTACACGAGGTCGGCGGAGGCCGTGCCGATCGCCTGCGCGTACGTGTCCCGGAGTTCGGGGGGTTCGAGACCACCGGAGATGAACGCCGTCGTGGCCGCGGCGTCCGCCACCGACAGGGCGCTGTAGAGATTCTGCGCCGAGAACGACAGCGGTTCGGTCTCGGCGAGGACGCTGTCGAGGGTGGCTTCCCTGCCGTTCACGGTCGACGCGGCCACGAGTCCGGCGGCCAGGGTGAGCAGCACGAGGAGTACGCCGAGGGCGGTGAGCTTGGCGGGTGTCGACCGCAGGAACGCACGAAGTTCCTTGCGACGTGCGACGGCGGGGTCGACGTCGTCGTCCGCGGCGGCAGACAGGGCGCGGCTGCCGCGGGGTTCGATCGACGGTGCCTCACGCAGAACCACGTCGCACCCCTCCCGTGTCACGGCCGCACCTTGTGGGGAGCATATAAGCAGGAGTCGGTGACTGGGGATATCGGGCAGTTCCGGCAGAAACCGTTAGTGTGAGGGAACTGCAGGGAGACCCATCAGGTCGGACAGGGGTAGTCGATGCGTGGTGACGGTGACGGCTGGGCGACCGGGCCGGACGGCAGTCGTCATTGGGGTAAGCACGGTGCGGCCGGGTTGTTGCTGCGTGCGCCGCTGCCGGACGAGACGCCTGCCGTGCTGCTACAGCACCGCGCGGCCTGGAGCCACCAGGGCGGGACGTGGGCGCTGCCCGGCGGTGCCCGGGACAGCCACGAGACGACCACCCACGCCGCCGTGCGCGAGGCGCACGAGGAAGCCGGCATCGAGAGCGCGGCGATCCGCGTCCGCACCGAGGTCGTCACCATGAAGGCCGCGAGCGGCTGGAGCTACACCACGGTGATCGCCGACGCCGAGCGCCCACTGCCCACCGTCGCGAACGGTGAGAGCACCGAACTGCGCTGGGTGCGGGAAACCGACGTCGCCGGCCTGCCGCTGCACCCCGGATTCGAAGCGGGGTGGCCGCAACTGCGCACCACCGAGGTGCGACTGCTGCTCGACCGGCACGACGTGCTGGGCGACAGCGGCGCGCCGGCGCAGCTGTCGAGGGCACTGCCCCGCACGGTGCACCTGCCCGACGGCACCTACGGGTGGCTGCCGCGCGTCGAGGTGCTCGAGGCACTGGACACGGTCGGCCGCCTCGCCGAACCGGCAGGTCACGGCACCACACTGGGCACGGTGACCGCGGTCGTCACCACCGACCCCCACCTGATCGAACAGTTGCCCGCCACCGTGGTGATCCTGCCGCCCGCCACCGTGCGCGACTGGCTCGCGCAGGCGTGACTCAGCCGTTCTTCTGGAGCAGGGCGGACAGTGAGCGCGCGGCGGCCTGCGGGTCGCGGGCCTCGGTGATGGCCCGCACGACGACGATGCGGTCGGCGCCCGCGGCGAGGATCTCCGGAACCCGGGACTCGTCGATGCCGCCGATCGCGAACCACGGGCGGTTCGGCTCGGAGTCGGCGGTCGAGCGCACCAGGTCGATGCCCGACGCGGTCCGTCCGGGCTTGGTGGGCGTCGCCCACACCGGTCCGGTGCAGAAGTAGTCGACGCCGTCCTCGATTGCCGCGAGGCTGGCCTGGGCGCGGCTGTGCGTGGACCGGCCGATCAGGACGTCGGATCCTACGACGGTGCGCGCGTAGGGGACGGGCAGGTCGCCCTGGCCGAGGTGCAGGACGTCGGCGCCGGCCGCCAGCGCCATGTCGGCCCGGTCGTTGACGGCGAGCAGCGCCCCGTGCCGCCGGGCGGCGGCCGCGAGCACCGACAGTGCCGCCAGTTCGTCCCTGGCGTCCATCGTGCCGAACTTCTTCTCACCGGCCGAGCCCTTGTCTCGGAGCTGGATGATGTCGACGCCGCCGGACAGCGCGGCCTCGGCGAACTGCGCCAGGTCGCCCTTCTCGCGCCGAGCATCGGTGCACAGGTACAAACGTGCTGTTCCGAGGCGGCGCCGACGGTCCGTGAGGTTGCTGTGATGCGAGGTGGTCACGGCATGACGGTAGCCTCTACGGTGAAAGTGCAACACGGGAGTCCCGGGGAACGTGGGGCTGAGAGGGGCTCACGCCGAGCCCGACCGTCATACCTGACCCGGATCATGCCGGCGCAGGAAGTGAGGTGGAGTTCAATGGCGAGATCGGTATCCGTCGTCGGAGGCGGAGTGATCGGCCTGTCGATTGCGTGGCGAGCAGCCCGCAACGGCTGGTCGGTGACGCTGTACGACCCGTCGGTCGGTTCGGGAGCGTCCTGGGTGGCGGGCGGCATGCTCGCCCCGCTGTCCGAGGGCTGGCCCGGTGAGGAGAGCGTCCTCGAACTGGGGAGCGCCTCGCTCGACCGGTGGCCCGAATTCGGGAAGGAACTGGAGGCCGGGGCCGGCGTCGACCTGTTCACGTCGGAGAGTTCGCTCACCGTCGCGCTCGACGGCGCCGACGCCGAAGACCTCCGGACCATCGCCGAGTGGGTGGGAGCGCAGGGCCGGGATCTGCAGATCCTGAATCGCGCCGAGGTCCGCGCGCTCGAGCCGATGCTGGGTCGCGGAGTCCGGTTGGGGCTCTTGGCTGTCGACGAACTGGCCGTCGACAACAGGCTGCTCCTGCAGGCGTTGCAACGGTGTGCCGTCGACGCCGGGGTGGAGTTGATCGGTGAGGCCGTGCGCAGTCTCGACGGGCTGGGCACGGACCAGATCGTCGTCACCGCAGGCATCGCGTCACCGGCACTGTGGCCGGGACTTCCGGTGCGTCCGGTGAAGGGCGAGATTCTGCGGTTGCGGGCCCGTCCCGGGGTGACGCCCGCGCCGGGCCGGACCATCCGCGGCAGCGTCCACGGCAGGCCCGCCTACCTGGTGCCGCGCGCCGACGGCATCGTCGTCGGCGCCACCCAGTACGAGTCGGGCAACGACACTCAGGTCACGGTGGCCGGTGTGCGGGACCTGATCGCGGACGCCGAGGCGCTGATGCCCGCGATCGGCGAGTACGAACTGCGTGAGACCTCGGCGGGTCTGCGTCCGATGACCCCGGACAACCTGCCGCTGATCGGCCGGGTGTCCGATCGGGTCGTGGTGGCGACGGGACACGGCCGCAACGGCATCCTGCTCACCCCGGTGACCGCCGACGCGACGGTGGCATTGTTGGAGGGCTCGGCACTGGTCGAGGCGAAGGCCGCCGACCCCGAACGGTTCGAGAAAGTAGCGAGGTAGAGATGAGTGAGCAGCAAGTAGTGGTGCCGATCGGCATCAGCGTCAACGGCGAGGATCACGAGTTCACGGAACCGTTGACCGTCACCGGGCTGCTGGAGGCACTGAACCTGCCGACCAAGGGCATCGCAGTGGCCGTGAACGGCGCCGTGTTCCCCCGCGCCCGGTGGGACGAGCTCGTGGTCCGGGGCTGGGAGATCGAGATCCTCACGGCGGTGCAGGGTGGCTGACGCGACGCCCGGCGTGCAGAAGGGCCTCACGATCGCGGGCCGCACGTTCGGTTCACGGTTGATCATGGGCACCGGCGGCGCCGCCAACCTGACGGTGCTCGAGGAGGCACTCGTCGCGTCCGGCACCGAGCTGACCACCGTCGCGATGCGCCGCGTCGACGCCGTCGGCGGCACCGGGGTGCTGGACCTGCTGCGCCGGCTCGACATCGCGCCGCTGCCCAACACCGCGGGGTGTCGCGGCGCGGCGGAGGCGGTGCTGACGGCGCAACTCGCGCGGGAGGCACTCGACACCGACTGGGTGAAGCTCGAGGTCATCGCCGACGAACGCACCCTCATGCCCGACGCCATCGAGTTGGTCAGCGCCGCCGAGCAACTGGTCGACGACGGATTCGTCGTCCTGCCGTACACCACCGACGACCCGGTCCTGGCCCGCAGGCTCGAGGACGTCGGGTGCGTGGCCGTGATGCCGCTGGGTTCGCCGATCGGCACCGGGCTCGGTATCGCGAACCCGCACAACATCGAGATGATCGTGGAGGGTGCCGGGGTACCGGTCATCCTCGACGCCGGCATCGGGACCGCCAGCGACGCGACCCTCGCGATGGAACTCGGCTGCGACGCCGTCCTGCTGGCCACTGCGGTGACCAGGGCGAAGGATCCGGCGCTGATGGCGTCGGCGATGCGCGGGGCCGTGGTGGCGGGATACGAGGCCCGGCACGCGGGCCGCATCCCCAAGCGGTTCTGGGCGCAGGCGTCGTCGTAGGACTCGGGGTCGTGTCGGGGTCCGGTTCGGGGTCCGACCGGTACCAGGGGACGAGTCGGGAGTAGACCTGCGGCCGATGCGCGCCGGCCGCAGGTTCCGGCATTCTTCTCACATGATTGAAGTGAGGGGACTTTCAAAGACCTTCGGTGCGACGAAGGCGGTGGACAACCTGACGTTCAACGTGAAGCCGGGTATGGTCACCGGCTTTCTCGGCCCGAACGGTGCAGGCAAATCGACGACGATGCGCATGATCCTCGGGCTGGACCGCCCCACGGCGGGCAGCGCGCTGATCGACGGCAAACCGTACAGCGACCTGGTGCAGCCGCTGCGGACGGTGGGGGCCCTGCTCGACGCGAAGTGGGTGCACCCCAATCGCTCGGCCCGCGCCCATCTGCAGTGGATGGCGGCGTCCAACTCGCTCCCGAAGAGCCGCGTCGACGAGGTGCTGCACCTCGTCGGGCTCACCGAGGTGGCGGGGAAGAAGGCCGGCGGGTTCTCGCTCGGCATGTCCCAGCGACTGGGCCTGGCCGCCACGCTGCTCGGCGACCCGAAGGTGCTGCTGTTCGACGAGCCGGTGAACGGGCTCGACCCGGAGGGCATCGTCTGGATCCGGAAGTTCATGCAGCGCCTCGCCGCAGAGGGCCGCACCGTGCTGGTGTCGAGCCACCTGCTGTCCGAGATGGCGCTCACCGCAGAACATCTGGTGGTCATCGGCCGCGGGCGTCTCATCGCCGACACCACCGTGTCCGAGTTCGTCAGCAAGTCCTCGGAATCGACGGTGCGCGTGCGGAGCCCACAGCTGGACGCGCTGCGCAGCGCGCTCACGTCCAACGGACTCACCGTGCGCGAGGACGGATCCGACGGGCAGCAGGCGCTCGTCGTGGTGGATTCGTCGACGGACGTCGTCGGCGGGATCGCCGGTTCGCAGGGCATCGTCCTGCACGAGTTGGCATCTCAGCGCGGATCGCTGGAGGACGCCTTCATGAAGTTGACCGGAGACGACGTGCAGTACCACGCAGAGGGCGTCGAAGATGTGATGAGGGGTGCACTGTAATGGCTGTTCTCAATGCCGAACGGATCAAGATCACGTCGACGAGGTCGCCGTGGTGGTGCACGGTCGTCATCATCGTGCTGGGACTCGGCCTCGCCGCAGTCATCGGGCTCAGCGCAAAGGCCAGCATCAACTCCTTCAACAACCAGATCGCGGACGGTAAGCAACCCGACTTCGATCCGTTCCTGCCGCAGATGGCGGACGCCGTCGGCGGTGTGTCCGGATTCGGCGTACTGGTGCTGATGATCCTCGCCGCGCTCGCCGTGACCAGCGAATACCGGTTCGGCGTCATCCGCACCACGTTCCAGGCGATCCCGAACCGGGCGTCCGTCCTGATCGCGAAGGCAGGCCTGATCGGCGCGTTCGGCGCCGTGCTGACGTTCGTCCTCACGTTCGGTGCGTACGCCATCGCGAAGGCGACGGCCGGCGACCAGGCCGGAGCGGCACTCACACTGACCGGTGCGGACGCGTGGCGGTCGATCTACGGCGTCCCGATCTACGCGTTCCTGTGCGTGGTTCTCGCCGTCGGAGTCGGCACCCTGCTGCGTCAGTCGGCGGGCGCGATCGCCCTGCTGCTGCTGTGGCCGCTGCTGATCGAGAGCCTGTTCAACCTGTTCGGCTCGTTCGGCCAGAAGATCATGCCGTTCCTGCCGTTCCTCAACGCCAACAACTTCCTGGGGGCGCCGCAGGGAGTCGATTTCCACTGGGGCCCGTGGGGCAGCCTCGTGTACTTCGCGGTGTTCGTCTTCGTGATCTTCGGGGCCGGACTGGTGGTCGTCAACAAGCGCGACGCCTGACACCCGATACAGTACTCTCGCCCTGCTCCTCCGCCAGGTGATCGTCGGGAGACCTGGCTGAGGGTGACGGTGGGGCGGGAGCCTGTGGGC
>NZ_JBHUSF010000242.1:0-14288 GCF_042673295.1 Rhodococcus sp. NPDC057014 | reverse complement strand
CTCCCAGAAGACGCCCTCGACACCGTCTGCGGTCTCTACCTCAACGACCCGACGGCCTGGACCTGACCCCCAACGAACTTATGGGCGGAACCACTTAGTTGCCGGTTCGGGCTCCGGCACAGCCGATGGTTCCGCGGCAACGGCAGGTATCGACGGCTCCGGGGCAGTAATAGGTGTCGGCGGCTCCTCCGCGGCGGTGTCCTCCGCGTCGATCTCGACGGCCTCGTCAGTGGCAGGATCCGGGGCAGAGGGCTCGTGCACGTCGAACAGGGCGATCTGCTCCCACGGACGGCTCATCGCTTCACTGCTCCCGGATCCGGCCATCGGGATCGGCCGGTGGTACGTCGTAGCGGTCCAGCAACTCCTGCAACGCCACGTCCACGACGCTGGTGACCGTGAACTGCCGGTTTTTCACCAGCCACTTCAATCGGGCCTCCGTCGACGCCAGCACCCAGGTGTTCAGCTGCACCTTCACCGGACCCCTGCGGGACTCGAGCTTCGACGACAACGCCACCGTGGACGGCTTCACCTCGGGGCTACTTCCCGACACACGGGCATCGTTGCGCGGCTTCGACGTTCGACCCCCGCTCGGCCGCGCAGAGTTGCCTTCACGTTTTCCGGCCTGCGCCATACCCCACTCCTTTTACCCGCCCACCGTGGCCGCCGTGTTGCCGGCCGCCGCTGCAGCCCATGCTAGTCGATACGCGCACAATCACACGCTGTATGACGCGCAGTGTTGCACGTATGTGCGCGGTCCGGTCGCGGGGTGCGCGCCGAACTGGACGAACCCCGGCCGGCACCGGGCGCCGGTGCACCCATCCGGGGCTGCCGTATGGCTGCGCGACGGCTCGCCTGCCATCCTCGGAGGATGGCACGAACCTGGTTGTCGGTGACGGTGGAGCTGCTCGGCGGGCGCGGGGAGGAACTGTGGCCGTGGCCGGGCCGCGTCTTCGCGGTCGGTCCGTCGCACACCTTCCTGGACCTCGCGAATGCGATCAACGACGCGTTCGCCCGGTGGGACCGGTCGCACCTGTCGATGTTCACCCTCGCCGATGGACGAGTGGTCACCGACACCGAGACCGGGGCCGAGATGGTGGAGTCGCTCGGTGGGCCCATCACCGAGACGGTGGACATCGAATCGGCCAAGATTGCGCGGCTGCTGAAGCCGGGAGCGGAGTTCGCGTTCACCTTCGATTTGGGCGATGACTGGACCCACCGCTGTCTGATCGGCGACGAGAAGGTCGACCCCCTGCAGGTGCTGGGCATCACGCCCGGCAAGCCGTTGCCGTACTGGGGATGGGGCGCCATTCCGGACCAGTACGGGCGCCGGTGGGCCGGCGACGACGGGACCGGCCGGGCTCCGCGCAGACCACCCCAGCCGCATCCGATGCTGCTGCACGCGTGGCCCGCACAGGACCAGGTGCCCACCCTCGAGGTGTCCGAGGTTCGCGCCGCCATCGCCACGGGCGATGCGGACCGCTTCCTCGCCGCGGTCCGCGGCCGGGACGTCGACGACGTACTGCACCAGGTGGGGGCCGGTCTGCCGATGGCACTGCAGCAACGACGCGATCAGGCGGAGGCGGTGACGGTGTCGATCATCAACCGGCTGACGTGGCGCGCCGGTGCGGGTGACGAGGTGCTGGCGCAGGACCTGCTCGCGTGTTTGCGCGGGGAGCCGCTGACGGGGCGGGTGGTGCCGGTGGACCTGGAGATGCTCGGCACCGAGCTGGAAGGGGATCTCACCATGTCGGGTGGTGGCTACCTCGACCTGCACACCGGGGAGGTGGTCGACGAGGGCATCACCGATCCGGCGATGGTCGGACAGGACGCCGCCGTCGACGTGGAGGCCGAGCCCGACCGGTGGCTCCGGTTCGACCGCACCGGCTCGCGGGACGGCTGGCGGGACATGGCGGCCTTCGCCCAGCGGCAACACGATTCGGCGCTGCGGGAGCGGCTGGAGCGGGCGATCGAGGGCACGGGTGCGTTCGGCCGGTTCCGGGACCTCGTCCACCAGGAGAGCCTCGCCGAACAGTGGTACGCCTTCGCCACCGACCGCCAGCTGGGTCGTGCCCGCGAGTTCCTCGCCGACCAGGGCATCCGCGTGGGCTGACCATCAGCCCACACCGGGCCTGCCACGGGTGTCACCGACCCCATCCGCTCACGCGATGGCGTCCCGATCGCCGGTCGCGGCACAGCACCTGGGACGGCCCGCCGCGCGTCGTGACGACTGAAGTGCCAGGGAATGGAGACAGAAATCGCGGTGGCCATGCGCTGAGGCACGTGACAAAGTCCGCGGGTCGCGCACCGCACAATGTCACCGGCACAGACCTTGACGGCACGATCGGCCCGGGGATACCGGAGGTGACTTCGCCGGGCCGCGGGACCGCGGCCGCCGGGCGGTCGGCGTGCAGGCGAGATGTCCGGGCATTGGGGTGCCCCGACGTCGGGGGGTGACGCCGGGGCGGGGGTTCCGAGAATCGAATTGGGGGGAGGATTCCCGGAACTGCGCACAGACTACACACCACGACCGACATGCGAGCGTGCGGCAACGGTTCCGCGGTCAGGTCGACATCGGGCGGGGTCCACGCTTATTCGCGCATCCCGTCGGCGAGCTCGAGGACCCGTCCCAGGTACCGCGTCCTGAAGGCATCGAGCGCCCGCCGCGACAACTCGGGGTGGCCGGCCTTGCGGAAATAGTGCTCGAGATCGACGAGCCTGGTACCGATACGCACACGCTGCTCATCCAGAGTCACCAACTCGCCCACCAGACGATCGAGTTCATCGGCCTTGCTCATCACACTGTCCATCGGTCCCACCTCGACACGGAGTTGGCGCAGGGCGGATGCTTCCCGAGGCGCTCGGCCTCCACCCGCCCCGCACGGGAGAGCGTAACACACACTTCGAACAGGTGTTCGAGAAGCTGTCGGTCGCCGGCCACCACCCCCAACCGACGCACCTGGTCCGCGAACTGCCACCCACGACCCGGACTTCCCCAACCGGTGGGGCCGACTAAGAACGTGCACCAACCCCGACACGGAACAAGCGCTACCAGCATCCGTCGGCCGGGGATCTGACCCTCGGTTCGAAGCATTCACCCCCATCGGCGCCCCCCGACCAAGCTTTCGGCCTCTACACCCTCGAACCCGGATCACCCTCCGAAGACGCCCTCCGCACCACTCCGACCGCCGACACCACACCACAGGGCCCCGAAGATCCTTTCCGCAAACACTGACGCCTCCACGATCACACGGTAGCCCTGCGTCGCACGGTCAGCCTTCCGGTTCCTTACCGGTTCCGGTCCGGCTGTCAGCGACAGTGCGGCCACCCCACCGCGGATCCGGCCGACCCTAGCCTCGATCCTGTCGGGTGCTTCGCGTCGGCGCGGAGTCTGTATCCGACGCACGCTGACCGAGGCGGCGCTGCTCGATAGTGATCATCGCGCCCAGCATCAGATAGACCGCGGGAACGATCAGGACGACGGTGACAAGGACGGCGATAGCAGCCAACACTTCCACGGCAACTCCCCAGGCCGACAGGCGAAACTGCGACCGCACCACCCCCGAGCAGTACAGCAGCACCAGCACTTCCACCGTATGCCGCCCGGGCGACTCTAGCCGTAACCGGCCGGTGAACATCGCCGAAGTCCGTCACACCGGGCCCCTTTGGACGACCCACGCCCGGCCTCGCGAATCGTCCCGACCCGTTCGCCTCCGGAGCCTAAGCTGGCGCACACGCACGCTCTCATCAGGAAGGGCCCTGAATGTTCGTCCTGCTCCGGCACGCCACGCGATAGCAAGCGGAGCTGGAGCGGGGCCCGACGCCCACCGGCCCCTCAGCGCCTTCGGCCAGAAACCTTGGCGACTCAACGCCCCCACCCGCTGCGCTACATCGACCCGAATCCACTGCTGTAGCCGCTCCGGCAGTGCCGAGTAGCCCCTCCGGAAGTGACGCACGTCATAGCGGGCCGGCATCCGGTCGGCGTAACGGTCCCGGCCCTTCCGGACACCGTTCGAGTAGCCGCAGACGCTGGGCCCGCGGCACCCGAGCTAGGACCACCGATCACCATGAGCACCACACAGCTTCACCCGATCACCCGCACCTCCTCCTGGAAGCGCCTGACCGCCGTCGCCGCCACGACCATCGCAGTCGCCCTCGTCCCGGTCGCCGCCGCGAACGCCACCACCACCGCACCGGCCCCCGCGCAGCCCGTGGCCGCCGTCGTCACCCACGACAATCCACTCGACCGCGACAACGACATGCAGCAGCAACGCCAGCACGACCGCCAGCGTGACCAGCGGCAGGACCGGCGCGCCGACACCACCGTCCTCGACCAGATCCTCCTCGACGGCAGCTCCCAGCTGTAGCGCAGCCGCCCTGCCCTGGGGGTGCCAGCGGCGACCAGCCGCTCCCCCATCAGGACCTGACGGCCTCACATCCGACGTCACCCCTTTTTTCGAACCCGGCGAGAAAGACCATCATGAGTTCCACCGACACCCGCATCACCGAGACGGCCGGGACCACCGCCGCCACCACATTCAGTAGTACCGCCGACCTGACCCGTGCGTTGATTCGCGCGGCGATCGCTCACGGCGAACACGAGAAGCGCACCGGGGCAGAGGACCCGAACTGCGGCTGGTATGCCGCCTACATGGTCGCCGAACAGGCCGGGACGGAGCCGCCCGCCTGACTGTCCTCGACCCCGTCCACCGGTCTACCCCTCACCTGCACGGATCCCAAGGAGAACACCATGCCCACGATCCACCTGCACCAGACCACCACCGCCACCCCGGAACAATTCCTCGACGCGCTCACCGACTTCGGCCCCGGCCGCCAGGCGTTATTCGGCAACAGCGCCGACGACTACCTCCAGGTCCACGAACTCGGCACCACCCACGCCGACGTCACCGAAGGCTCCGGCGGGGCCTGGGAACGCCTGCACTACGACTGGACCGACCCCCACCGCGTCGTCATGACGACCACCGATTCCAACCTGTGGGGCGGAAAGTCTGGCCACACCTACACCCTCACCCCGATGCCCGATGGGACCACCGACGTCGACGCCCTCGTGGTCCGTGACGGCAAGAATTTCAAGGGGCGCGCGCTCGGGGCCGTGCTCGGTGTCTTCGGCACCCGCGTCTGTTTAAATCACACTCCCAACCCGGCCCCCCCCATGGCGCCCCCCACCCCCACCCCCCCGCGCCGGCCAAAAAAAAAAAAATTCCCCCTGGGGTGCCGTCGCCCCCCCCACCCACGGTGCTCGACGGCGCGCCACCGTGTCCGGCAGATCCGCCGAGCGAAGGCGGGCCGGTGATGTCCGTGTCGGGCCCACCGTCACGGTGTTGACGAGGCGGTGTCTTCGCCAGCGTACGACACCCTCGAATCACCAAATCCGCTTCTCTCAAAGGGTCGCCACGTGCCCAGCGGACGGAAACTGGATGTGCATTCGCACGACGCAAACGTCGCGTTCGGTGTCGGGCGCCCTCGCCGCCGAATTCGGCGCGGCGGTGGCGCAGCAGTGACCATCGTCCACGCATCGCTCCGATGACGATCGTGCGCCACAGAATCCCCTACCAGAGACCGTCTCGTCACCGCGTCGGCCGAACCAACGCGGGCGATGAACGCGAACACGAGCGACCAACGGAACACCCGCGGAAGCAGGGTGGCAGTCCCCACACGGCCCGCAGGGCCGAGTGCAGTGACCCGGGCACCATTTCCGGATGGCCGGTGCAGTGCTGATCCGTCACGGGTCATCATCACGGGAAACCGGAAGACGATCGCATCGAGTCGGTGCACCTCCTACAGCTCGGTGCACAGCGCCACGGCGCTCAGCACGGGGTGCGCAGCCGGTCGGTGAGGCAGTGTGCCCGAGCGCACTCGGTGAGGACGTCGATGGTCTCGATGCGTGCCATGATGATGTCGATCTCCGCGTCCTGGTCGAGAATGACCTGTGTCTGTCGGCGAACACGCGCTACTGCGCGACGCCACCGGGCAGTGAGGCGAAGGTCGGCGGTGCGATCACCCCGGCGCAGGTCGGCAGCGGCGGCCTCCGCGACTGCATGCGCGAGGGCAAAGCCGCACTCCGTGAGATGAGGCCCTCCCAGGTTCTGGCCATGTCAGCCCTCGGCGCCGCGTCGATCGGGATGGTGTAATGCTCCTTGGCCTGCGCGGCCCGTTGTGTCCGCCGTTCACCATGGTGATCTCCGACGTCATGGTGATCTCCGACGTCGCCGCCCGCACCCCCTGGCACTGGAGTGGGGTCCGCCTTGACGCCCGGTACCCGCTGCCAAGCCCGGCCACCGGACAGCCCTCAGCATCACCTGCACCAGCGACGATGGCCAGATCGTTCTCGGGCTCACCGGATGCCGAAGCGCGCTGCCCGACCTGAACCCAATGCTCGACCACCTAGACACCGAACTCGACCTCGAATGCGAACGCATTCCGGATGCTCCGGTCTCGCAGGCGTGGGAAGGTTCGACAGCGCCGGTGCGTCCGTCGGGCGGTTCTCGATCGGGCGAGACCCCCGTGAGCGAAGCCGAGACCGCTGCGACACCGCCGGCACCTGCGCGTGCGATCGGGGCGCTCCTGGGCCAGCCGACCGCAGCCAAAGCGAAACCATCCTGCCGGTCGCGTGTGCCACCCAGCGCAAGGTCCGCCCGTGAGCCCGGCCCACCCTCACGCGGCGACCCGCCAGTGGCCGGCAACGGTGCAGACCCGTCAAACACCAGGCACCGGAGATCCGTATAGGCCACAATGACCTCGACAAACATGCAATGCCAAACTCATTCTCGCCGAAGGGAAACCCGCACTGAAGGAGATCCGATGCCCGTTTCGTCACACACATCGTTACAGCACGTCCAGGATCGCACCACCGACCTACGCCGCTGGTTGGATACCGGCGACAACACCGCCGCCCTGACGGCGTATCTGCGCGACGAACCTGTCGACCACCAGTGGCTCACCACCTACCAACAACTCACAGACGACCTACTGACGGCGGTCGACGACGCCCGCCCGTCCAGGGCGCCGCGCGACGCACCGACGCCGAACACCGGACGCCGGCCGCCGCACCGTCGATGAACGAGAACCAATGTCGGGCGCTCGAACACGTCCGCGACACCTGCGCCATGCTGGAGAGCTTCCTGACTACCCACCCGAACGACCGCCCCGCCGAACGGGTCCGATCGGCCACCTTCGAGCAGCTCGCCGACGACCTCCTCGACGCCATCACCGCGGCACGGAACGTCGGCGTCCCCGACCACCGCATCTTCGACAGCATGTGACATGCCATCGTTACGCCGTACATTTTTGACCTACCGACTGGGAGTGGGGCCAGCAGTCTTTCGCGGACCTGCCGGGGATGTCACCCGGTTGGTCACTTGTCCGAGTCCAGCTCTATAGTTCGACATCCCGGCACGAAAGACCGGTCGGTTTCTGTGGAGGGGTTCGTGACGCGAGCACGCCAACAGCGGTGTGAGACACTTCCCGCCCTGTCTTTCGAGCAGCCGGTGCCCCGCCGCTATGTGCACCGCCAGGCGGTCGCCGAGGTTTTCCTCACCGATTGTGCCGAGCTCCCTGAGGCCAACGGGTTCGCCGTCGCGGCGCAGTGGCCGCGATTGCACGGCTTCTATCGCGCACGGGGCGGTCTGTACGACCCGATGCTGCTGGGAGAAACACTGCGACAAGCGGCGATCTACCTCGCCCACTCGCGATATCAGGTGCCGCTGAATCGACGATTCGTCATGCAGGACCTTCACTTTCGCGCGCACCTCGATGCCTTGGAGGTCGGGCCGGCGGCCGCGGACGTGACGGCGACCGCCGCCCTGTCCGATCTGGTGTACCGCGGTGAGGTGCTGTCGAGTCTCCGGGTTGAGCTGCGGTTCTGGCTGGCGGATCGGGAGATCGGGTCGGCATCCGGTGTCGCCGTGGCACTCCCGCCGACCGCCTACGCGAGGGCACGGTGGGGCGCCGTAGGACCGCGTACTCCCGGCCCGGCGAGGTGTGGCACCGCCGTACCGCCCGCTGTGGTGGGGCACGCCGAAGACCGGCACGTGGTGCTCGGCCGACGGTTGGCGCCGGGCGAGTGGGAGTTGCGGGTCGACGTGACACATCCGGTGTTGTTCGACCATCCGCTCGATCATCTGCCCGGGATGCTGCTCCTGGAGGTGCTACGCCAGAGCGCGTTCGCGGCCCTCGAGGTTCCAGACGCCCACCTGGAATCGATCGGTGCGGTGTTCCACCGATTCGCCGAACTCGATCAGCGCGCCACCGTGCGTGTCCGGGTGCTCGATGAGGATCCGCTGTCGATGAGGGCGGTGATCAGGCAGGCCGGCGTCGACGTCACCACGGGATGCGTACGGCTTGCCCGCCGCTGAGCGGCTCAGCGGCAGGCCGTCACCTGCCCGCTATCGACAGCGGGTGCGCCGACGCTGCGAGCCTTGCGGATCCGCCCAATGTCCGGCTGCCGGCTTTCGGGCATGATCCCAGGCAGCAGGAACATCCACATGTCGTCGACCCGCTGCTCGAGATCGGTGCGCTGGGCGAGGACTTGCGAGACCGTTTGGACCCCGGTGAAGGCACCGATCACGAACCGGGCGAACCGCGGCGGATCGATGTCAGACTCGAGGTCGCCCTGAACGATGGCGCGTCGCGCCAACTGCTCGCACGCATTGATCCAGTCCAGGTAGGGATCGGTGGGGCCATGCTCGTCGGCGCTGAGCTCGAGGGTGATTCGGATGCCAGCGCGGACGATCGGGTCGTGAACGATCTGCCGGGCCATCTCATGGCAGAGCATCACGATCTGCTCGATCGCCGACGCTTCTTCGCGGCCGATCGCCTCGACCGAGGCGATGGAGGTGGCGTGCTGCTCGGCGACGATGCACCGAGCCAATTCTTCCTTCGACCTGAAATGGAAGTACAGAGCGCCCTTGGTGAGGCCGGCGTTCTCGATGATCGTTCCGAGGCTGGCTCCGACATAGCCTTGCTTCTCGAACGTTTCCGCCGCGCCACGAACGATTTGCGCTCTGGTCGCCACAGCCCGCGCTTGTTGTAGAGCCACTACCCACACCTTCCCTGACCCTGTCCGGGCGAGAAAATCGATAGACGAATGGACACACCTCGATTAGCTGCACGAACGCTACCAGCGCTCAGCGAGAAGGTGCGGATCGAACGACGTGAGACCTTACTCTGCGGTGCAATGATTGTGTGGTTGATGGTGTGCGGTCGCGGCTGTGTACAACCACCGTCGTCGCTCGGCACCTGTCCCTCACCTGGGTGACCCTCGGCCGACCAACTGCTCGCCGACACCAATGTCCTTCGCGACGTGCGCTATCGGGCTCCCGGTCTCGATTCCCTACGCCCGGCCGGGCGCAGGGATGCCCGTTTCCCCGCCACACGGGCATTGTCTCTGCAGGACCTGCGGCTGTCAGGCAGCTTTTTCAGCTAAGGGCAACAAAACAACGTCCTGGGATGGCGGATCTGTCCGGTCGTTCGGGAGTATTGGCCCCGTCGCGCGATCCGGGGCGTATGGTCTGTTTTGCGTGCTCGGGCTGGTCTTGAGGGGTTCGTCCGTATCGCGCACCGATAGGTCGCCACGCTTCTCCTCCCGATGATGTGACGGCAAGACCCCGGCCGACGCGCGGCCGGGGTCGATCAACACGAAGCAACACCCACTCCACGCAGAACAGGGGGGCACCTTGTGTGATGGGGGGCGATGGTGGAACAGGCTGCGCATAGCGGTGGCGGTGATGGGTCGCCGTGGATAGCCTCAGTGCGCACCGAGTTGGTTCCCTACTCGGCTCTGGTGCAGAAGTCCTGCCGAGCCCCCAATCCGTAGCCCGGCGGGGCTTCGCCGCCGCACCGATGAGGGATGCGGCACGGGACCCACCGGCAGCTCCTCACACGTTCCGCCGGTGGGCTCTCTTGCCTCAGCCATCAGCGGCCTTCTCTACATCGCCGCGTCCAGGACGTTGCTTCCAGTGCCAGCGCTCCGTGGCACTACCCATTGTCCTTCGCAGGATCTTCAACGCCAGGCAGAGCCGATCCACCGACTCTCACGTCCGGCTTACACTGCCAATCGCTCATGACGTCTCTTCGAGTGCCGAACCGGTACGTAGTGTCGACCGTCGAGACGCCAGCTACCCACCTCAGGAGAGACGACACCAGCGAATCGCGCAGGATGCATCGATCAAGAATCGCAGATCCGGATATACCTTCGTGCTGACGGAAAGGCGTTCACACCCTTGGTCATTCGAAGTATACGCAAGGTTCATCCGACGTGCGATTATCGACTTCCACACAGGGTCGACCGGCGCCGATCGACCGCCGTCTCAAGCCTCGCGCGGAACCCCGTCCGTGTTCGGCAGGCGGGGTTCGTCACGCCTACACAAACTGCCCGTATCACATTTTCGTCTTGACCGACTGTGAGGTATTCGAGGTCAGAACTTTCAACAACTGCTTGTGGTACGGGCGTGCAACATGATGTATTTATTACGTCTCTTCAGCTGGAGGTATTCCGTCGATGACGGGTGGAGGATTCTTCCCGCCGAGGAGGCAGGACCCGTCAGCACTCACGTCCCAGTAAGGGCTGACGGGTTCCAGATCAATGAAGACCACACACTTTCCGTGCAGAATGCTGAGGAATCTATGAACGGCAGCCGAGAACGCCACTGGTTCATGCTCGTAGCGTTGATCGGCGTTAGCGCTGTCGCTGGCATCCATGCCAGCAGGTTCGACTGGTCACATTCAGGCGAGAGGCTCTGGACGGGTCTCGTGTCGTTTACGTGAAGCGGTTCCGCTGCAGCGCGGTGGTGCGGTTGACCTGCGGAAAGCTGTGGCACATGCGGGGTGGGCGTGAAGAAATTCATGTTTACTGCATCACAGTAGCGGGACTAACGAGTCATACGCCATAAGATTACTTCGGCGCCGCCCTCCCCCGCATTCGAGCGGCGCTTGACCCCGCCAGCCAAACCCCCAGTTGCTGGCGGGGTCTCTTATGATTCAGCGGTTCAACTGACCCGACTCGGGACCGCCGACGGAAACACATTGCTCGCTGTGCGGATGGCGGGTTCCGTTCTCTTCGAGGAGCCTTCGTGGGTTTCCGGTGTTACACGCGTTGGCAGGCTTCGTCGCATGGCGTGAAGCGATTGTGACGCACAGTCATGTATCGCAATACTTCGCCAGCGTTTGCCGAACATCCCCCAACGCCGAGTATCCCTTTCCGTTACCCCGGACCGGCGGGTACAGCGAATGTCGATGACATTGATACCCACCGAGTATCCACCGCAGGCACCGTTCGACATCGAAGCGTCCGACGGTGCGCGTGGGCCTGTCATCGCGCGGCATCGACCCCACGGTGACAGTGCGACTCCACTGGCCCCGCAAAGCCAGTTCGTCCCGGCTTGCTCGGACTCACCGCCGCCTCCTTTCCTCGCAGGACCTGAATGCGAATGCGGGGCTTCCACAAACGGTTGGCGGATCCGGCCTTCGACGCACGACACATCGCCCTGGCGAGCGCCAGCGGCGATCATCAGGTCGGCGGATGAAGGACGCGAACCGACCGCGGAAGCGGCTGTACCGCAATACCGCAACGCTTCGCCGCCGCCGCGAAAGACTCCGGACGCGGGTCCACCGGCCAGGACACCTCACCGGCCGGACCGAATATCGCGGCCGCATTCGCTATCGGGCCCGTGGTGAACCGCGTCTGGTACCGGATGCCGTCGAACTCGGCATCGAACGCCGCCGCCCACGCCCGGGGAACGTCGTACGGTGTCATCGAACACAACTCCCGGGTCAGCCCGAACCCGGCAGCCGCGTCAGCGCAGGTGTCGGCGAGGTCATGGGTGCCGGGTACCCGCAGCGTCGACAGCATCCGCTCGGCCGCGAAGTCGTGGGCGATCACCCCCAGCGAGGCCAACGCCTCCCCCACCGTCTCCCGGATCGCCGTCGTCTCATCGAAGGCGACGTAACACGTACCTCGCGGCGCGGACAGATCGAAGCGTCCGCCCCCGGACGAGGAGAACCACCAGGGCCCATTCGAGACCCGGTGGCCCCGGTGGACCTGCCGTCTTCCGGTCAATCGCCAATTAGGAAACCCGGTCAGCGTACGCGATCCGGGCGCCCGCAGAGCAACATCCTCCCGGGTCACGCCGCCCACCGCTGCACGTCCGCGCGGGCCGCCGCCAGGACCGGGTCGACCCGCCCACCCTCGGTCAACCAGCCCACCGCGGACTTACCACCGAACGCATCCTGCGGCGCCCGCAGCCACAGCGCACACGTCCACGGATCCGCCCCCGCACGCAGCACACGCCACACCTGCACCAGCGCCGGGTCCACGGTGCCGCTGCTGGTGAACTGCCACACCGGGTAGACCCATTGCCCCTCCTCGAGCTGGCAGGCGATCACCGCGTTGGTAGTGACCTTCTTGCTCACCGCCTGCCGACTGACGTTCCACCACCGAGTCAGGCCGGCCGTGTCGTAAAACGGGCCCACAACCTGGTCATAGACATGATGGGTGGGAAGCGCAGCCGACATCGCATCAGCGATCGCCTGCACGTCCGCGAACGTGTCGGTGGGCACACCCGCCGCAGCGGCAGCGGCGAACGTGCGGTGCACACGCTGCGAGAGCTCCTCCATCAACTGCTTCTCCTGCTCCACCAGCGACGTCATCACCACTACCCACCCTTTCGCGTCAACCTTGTCAACCACAATGATGCCGTATTGGGTCAACCACGTCAATCAGGGAGGTCGGCCCGAACACACCTCCCCGATCGGCGGGCGAGTGAGGAGATCGGCCTCATCGCCTGGGTAAAGGCGACGGTCACGCCGTCGGACTGAACCGTATGATCGTCGTGAAAGCAGGTTTGGTGCGGTGAGCAGTACGCAGGAAGCGATCCGTGCGCGGATGTCGGCGGTTCATCCGAGCGAGGGGCTCGGCGTGCCGCACCAAAATACCGGCTGCCGCCAGGCGGCAGCGTCACTGGGCTACGGAGTCACTCGGGTCTGCGTCCGCAACGACTCGACCGCTATGAAGGACACCCGACGAATACTGAACGACGTCAAGACGGGCATGAGATTGAAAGCGCGCAGGAGCGGATGACCGGGGCGAGTGAGCAGGCTGCATTGGACGGGCAGTGGCGCACCCGAATTCCGATGTTCGGGTATACCGCACACGGTGAGGCGGTCGTGGAGTCGGAGGCAGCGGCCATAAGGGAGGGTGCGCAATCGTTGTTGTCCGGTGTGCCCACCGGGGAAATCTCACGCAGGTGGAACACGGGCGGGCTTACGACCCGCGAGGGGAATCCGTTCACCAGCAAAAAAGTGGTTGCCGTGCTGCGGAACCCGACGTATGCCGCGCTATCCACGTACAAGGGTCAGATTGTCGGCGCCGGCCAGTGGCCCGCCATTATCGACGAGCACACGCACCGGGCGGTAGTCGAAATCCTCGATGGTCGACGTACGGTGGCACGGGATCGGCGCTGGCAGGGTTCGGGTGTCTACCTCTGCGGAAAATGTGGGAGCACAACACACGTCACGACGAGCCGGAACACGAACTTCTACGTCTGCAAGGAATCAGCACATCTGTGGAGGCGACAGGACACCCTCGATGCGTACATCGACACGCTGGTGGTCGATCGACTCACCGCGGAATACGCCCACTTTCTCCTCGACAAGTCCGACGACGGGGTCGATGTCCCAGCCCTCCAAGGCAAGCAGGAAGGGCTGCAGAGACGGCTCGAAGCGTTGGCGC
Organism: Rhodococcus sp. NPDC057014; assembly: GCF_042673295.1. Classification (NCBI taxonomy): domain Bacteria; kingdom Bacillati; phylum Actinomycetota; class Actinomycetes; order Mycobacteriales; family Nocardiaceae; genus Rhodococcus; species Rhodococcus sp. NPDC057014. The sequence goes on along the minus strand of NZ_JBHUSF010000242.1, from coordinate 544 downwards.
AGGTGTTCGCGACTCGTGAGGTCGACGGAGACCAGGTGACAGCGCATCCTGCACAGATCAGGTACGACCTCGCTCGGGTCGACACCGCTCGCAGTGTCCAGTCGCAGTGGGACCGGCTGGCCAAGTCGATCGGTGCCGACGATCTTCGGGCACGCTGGGAGAAGGTCGGTGCCGACGATCTCCGCGCACGCTGGGAGAAGATGAGCGCGGATCGGCGCGGCACGGTAATCGCACTGCTGATGACGGTGACCATACTTCCGTCGCCCCGCGGACGAAAGGCTTTTGATCCGGAGTTTGTCCGGATCGATTGGAAGCGTTAAAACTTCCTTAATCGGTCCCAGGCATCGAATTCTCCGGTCCAGTTGGGATCCGATAGCTACCAACGGGCTCAGCGAGATCCGGCTGTCAGAGAGCGCCTTCCACCGTCACCACCCCTTCCGGGCGACGGTCGGCGATGCCCGCGTGAATGATCTACACCTGCAGCCAACCCCGGCCGATCAGAGCGCGGAGGTAATGCACATTTGCACGGGGACCCGTTGTGGGT
>NZ_JBHUSF010000241.1:0-14297 GCF_042673295.1 Rhodococcus sp. NPDC057014 | reverse complement strand
CACCACGACACAGGGCGCGGGCGCTGGTATGTCACGGCCTCCTGGCAGATCCCACCGGTACCGAGCGTCCCGATCGAAGCGGCGCTCGCCCACGGCGTGATCGGCGGCGGGCTGCGGGTGAAGACGGCGAACGGGGACATCTCCGTCGACGACGCCCGCGCCGACGTCGCCGCCGCAACCGCCAACGGCGACATCCGCATCGGGCGGGTGACGCAGGGTGCGGTGTCGCTCGAGACCGGCCACGGCCGAATCGAGATCGGCATCCGCCCGGGGACCGCCGCCCGGCTCGACGCGCACACGTCCTTCGGGAAGGTCCAGAACGACCTGGACTCCGTCGACCGACCCGCATCGACGGATGACACGGTCGAGGTGCGCGCCCGTACCGGATTCGGCGACATCGTGATTCGCCGACCCGATTCCCTCGAGTCGACCAGTCGAAAGGCAGAGTGATGACAGCATCGATCACCACCCGGTCCGCAATCACCACCACCGGGTTGCGAAAGTCCTACGGCGACAAAGTCGTCCTCGACGGTATCGACCTCGACATCGGCGAGGGAACGATCTTCTCGCTCCTCGGGCCCAACGGCGCAGGCAAGACCACGATGGTGCAGATTCTGTCCACCCTCATCGCTCCCGACGGCGGCGACGTGAGGATCGCGGGTCACGATCTCGCCCGTGAGCCCGACGCGGTTCGGTCCACCATCGGTGTGACCGGCCAGTTCTCCGCGGTGGACAACCTGCTCACGGGTCGCGAGAACCTGATGCTGATGGCCGATCTGCACCACCTGCGCCGCGACGCGGGCCGCGCCCGGGCCACGGAACTGCTGGCCCGGTTCGATCTCGTCGAGGCGGGAGCGAAGCCGGCCGGGAGTTATTCCGGTGGCATGCGCCGCCGGCTCGACCTGGCGATGACCCTCGTCGGCGATCCCCGGATCATCTTCCTCGACGAGCCGACCACCGGTCTCGATCCGCGCAGCCGCCGCGCCATGTGGCAGATCATCCGCGAACTCGTCGCCGACGGCGTCACGATCTTCCTCACCACCCAGTACCTGGAGGAAGCAGATCGGCTCGCCGACCGGATCGCACTTCTCGACGGCGGCAGGCTGGTTGCGGAGGGAACCCCCGAACAGCTGAAGCGGCTCGTTCCGGGCGGCCACATCACCCTGGCGTTGCCCGGGGTGCGCGAACTCGACGCCGCATCCCGACTGCTCGGCGACGCGACCCGGAACGAGGAAGCGCTCACCCTGCAGGTTCCCGGCGACGGCAGCGTGCAATCGCTGCGTGTGCTGCTCGATCGGCTCGATCACGCGTCGATCGAGGTCGAGAACCTGACCGTCCACACACCCGATCTCGACGACGTCTTCCTCGCGCTCACCGAGCGCGCAGCAACAAGGAAAGAGAGCGTGCGATGACGACCATGGCTTACGCGCTGAGCGATTCGGCGACGATGCTGCGACGCAACCTCCGGCACATGATCCGGTACCCGTCGGTGACGGTGCTCCTCGTCGGGATGCCGATCATCCTCCTCCTGCTCTTCGTGTACGTGTTCGGTGGCACGCTGGGAGCGGGACTCGGCGATCCCGACGGCGGACGCGGCGCCTACATCGACTACGTGGCACCCGGAATTCTCCTGATGACCGTGGCCAGCGCCGCCCAGGGAACCGCGATCTCGGTTGCCACGGACATGACCGAGGGCATCATCGCCCGGTTCCGGACCATGGCCATCGCGCGGGTGTCCGTGCTGACCGGGCACGTCATCGGCAGCATGCTCCAGACACTGATCAGCCTCGTGCTGGTCGTCGGTGTCGCCGTGCTCATCGGTTTCCGGCCCACCGCCGGGCTCGGCGCGTGGGTAGCGGCGACGGCCGTGCTCGCGATGTTCGCGTTCGCACTCACCTGGCTGTCCGTCGCGTTCGGGCTGGTGTCCAAGAGCGTCGAAACGGCGAGCAACCTCCCGATGGTGCTGATTCTGCTGCCATTCCTCGGCAGTGGGTTCGTCCCCACCGACTCGATGCCCGCCGGTCTCCGGTGGTTCGCCGAGTACCAGCCGTTCAGCCCCGTCATCGAGACCATCCGCGGACTGCTTCTCGGCGGCCCCGTCGGCAGCAGCGCAGTGCTCGCGGTCGGCTGGAGCGCCGGCATCGCGCTGTTCGGCTACCTCTGGGCGAAAAGGCTGTTCAACCGGCGCGTGAACTGACGGCTTCCCCCGTGCCGACGGGCGCTCACCGCGGTACCCTTCCGATGCCGCGGTTTCGCCACCGATGATGCAGCCGCAGGTTACAGTCGGAACCGGTTTTTCCTTCTTCAGCAGGGTGGGATCGCGATGAACTTGATCAAGAAATCGGCAGCATCGGTCCTCGTCGCAGCGACGGTGACACTCGGAGCGGGCACGGCACACGCCGACCCCGTCGTGCCGAACACGGGAACGCCGGCCCTGGCGATCCCCGGTCGGCACGAGGTGGACAAGCAGAAGGCCCTCGAGAACATGCTCAACGAACTCGGCGTCGGCTGGGCCAACGGGGGAGCGGCAGGCACTGCGATCGGTGCGCTCATCGGTCTCGGCGTCGGATGTGTCTCGATGTTCCCGGGCAGTCTCGCCGGCTGCATCATCGGCACGCCGATCGGCGCGATCACCGGTGCGATCGTCGGTATGGGACAGGGCAACCCCAAGGCGCAGCAGGCCATCCAGGAGTACATCAACACGCCGTGAGTCGTTGTCCGTCAACTCTGTTCGCGGAGTCGACGGATCACGGGCCGAATGCGACGGGTGAACGCCGCAACCTCAGCGTCTCGAATGTGATGCTGGCCACATCCGAGCCGGTTTTCCCACGTGGCCGCGCCGAATCGACCGGCGGGTTCAACGCTTAGGGCAGGCATGCCTTATCTTCTGCGATGTGACAAACAAGAGCATCTCACGCCTTCAGGGCGCCAGTGTCGACTATGCCATCGCGGCGTTCCGTGTGGTGATCGGCTTCCTCTTCTTCTGCCATGGAACCTCGACGTTGTTCGCGTGGCCGACCGCACCTCACAGCGGACACACCGCTGCGGTAGGTGCCTGGCCGAGCTGGTGGGGTGCCGTGATCCAACTCGTCTGCGGCGCCGCGTTGTTCCTCGGCCTCGGGACGCGAATCGCGGCGTTCCTCGCCTCGGGTTCGATGGCGTACGCCTACTTCTGGAGCCATCAGCCGGACGGGGTTCTCCCCATCCAGAACAACGGTGAACTCTCGGCCATCTTCTGCTGGGCCCTGTTCCTCATGATCTTCCTCGGCGGCGGTGCACTCTCGCTCGATCGCCTCATCGCTCGTGGTGGGCGCGCGGCGCAGGCCGACGAAGGCGACACCGCCGGCGAATCGGGACCCACGGACGAGTTGCGGGAAGTGAACGCCTGAACAATGTCTCGTGAGCCCGGACGATGACCGTCATCTCCCGGATCGCCTGGACAGGCGAACAGTGCCCAGCGTCGCGAAGACTGCTGGGCACTGCTCTCGCGATCGGTGTCGACCGAGGTAAGTGTCGGTACGGCTACCGTGTTCGGTACGTCGACGAAAAGGGTGGCCGCGCCAGCCGGAGCAATTCCAGCGCCAGCAGCGAACCCCGGGGGCCCAATTCGTCCTGATAGCGGCGGATCACGTCGGTCTCCCCACCGAGCGCGACCATCGGTGCACCGGACTCGACCCGGGTTCGGGCCGCGAGCTGCGCGAGAACGAGGCGGCGGTTGACCGCGTCCAGGATCTCCGCGTCGAGGCGGGCGATCTCGGCGTGAACGCGATTCAGATCCGTGCCGTCGGAGACTGCGCCTGTCGCATCGTCGGTGACTGCCCCGGAATCACTGTCCGTCATCGTTGCTCCTCGACTGGGTGACCGTGTACCACCATCGTCGGACGGGACCGACCGCAGCGACAGACACCCTGGGGTGAGGATCGGCGACCCCCGTCCGGGCCGGCCGGATGACTGCCGCGAACCGATTGCGCGCTACCGCAGTGCGACGAACCGCTGCAGTTTCCCGCTCGCCTGATGACGCTGCAGATGGTCGACGACCTCGATCCGGACCTGCGGATCGGACAACCCCTGCCGGCGCAGCGCCGCGGCGACAGCCGATGTCAGCCGGGCGACGTCGGGGTCGCCGACCGCGAAGATCTCCGCACCGTCGACGGTCTGCCTGACCTGGTACTCGGAGACACGTGGATCTGCACCCAGGACGTAACGAAACGTGCTCGCGGGCACCGTCTTCGTCCCGTATCGGAAGTCGTCGTCGCGCCGCCCGCCGATGTCGGCGACACGCACGAACGCACTTCCGCACGGGCAGGTGCCGGGGAGCAACGTGACCTGATCGCCGAGGTCGTAACGGATGAAGGGAAACGTCCGGTTGGCCAAGCCGGTGGCGAGCGTTCGTGCCGCGGGTGCATCGGCGGCGACCGGGGCGCCACCGTCGTCGACGCGTTCGAGCACGACCTCGTCCTCGCACACGTGCAGACCCTCGCCGTGTCCGCAACCCACTGCCTGCACGCCGATCTCGGTCGACCCCCAGAGGTTGTGGATCGGCGCCGCCCAGGCCTCTTCGATGGCATGCCGATCCTCGTCCAGCAGTGGCTCGGAATTGGTGCTCACCCGGACGGGGCGGACCTGCAGAGCACCGGCCAGGGCGGCCCGGGCGAGCCGTCCGATCACCGACGCATAACCGACCAGATGTGTGGGGCGGGCCGCGGCGACCGCTGCGACGACGTCGTCGAACGGTGCGCCCGCCGGGATCACGACGGTCCCCATCCCCGGTGCGGTCGGCACGTCGAACAGTGGGGTGCTCGCGTGCGGAGGGACACCGGCCGCGAGCACGGCGAGACGCGAGGGAGACCGCACCGGCGCCCGCTGCTCCTCCCTGGCCTGCACCCGCCACGCCAGGCACGCGGCGGACACCGAGAAGTCCCAATCCCAGACGTAGACGCCTCGGACGCCACTCGACCCACCCGAGCTGAAGACCTGTTCGCCGCCCGGAGTGTACGAAAACCATTGCTGCTCGGCCAGAATCCGTTCGGCACGCTCGCGATCGAGGTCACGAGTGGTGACGATCGAGTCCCACTCGTCCTGCGCGTCCTGCTTGGTCATCATCGGCAGCGCCGCCAGGTCGGCGACCGTGGCCGTCGACGGATCGAGGCCGCGCAGTCGCCGGGCGTGAAACGGCGACCGCTCACGGGCATGCGAGAGGAGGGCCCGCAGCCGTGCGGTCCGGTAGCGCTCGATCTGCTCTCGCGGCCAATCCAGGCGTCCGGTGTGGTCCTCGAGGGCCGCCTGAACCGCGTTCACCTGGCCGGCACGCACACGTGCGTACGCCGTGTGCCCCACGTCGTCCGGACCTGTTCCGGGTATCGATCGGGACATGACGCCCTCCGCATCAGGATGGTCCGGCGCACCACCGCCGTCCGTGCGTTGTCGAGTCTTGCACAGTGGGGTGTCGGCCGTCAGGGTGTGTCGATCTTCCGCAGAAGACGCTTCAGCGTGCGGGCGTCCCGCCACCCGAACGACGTGCGGTCCGCAGCGTGGCGTCGGAGCAGATCGACGATGCGTGCGGGAACGGCGACCCGGTGCCGCACCGCACTGTCCACGACCTCGAGGACCGCGCGGTGGGGACGGTCGTCCTCGAGCGCGAAGCCCGCATCGTGCAGGGCGTCGGGAGGCAGTGCCGGCCGCAACGCCGAGACCACCTCGTACGCGAACGTGTGGAAATCTTCCCGGCCGGAGACGGTGCCGAAGGTGACCGTCGCGATCGACCCGAGAAGTTCGCTCTCGCGGGCCAGACGGGGGAGTTGCCGCTGCCAGTCGGGTGCGGAGGTGATACCCGCCCCGGCGATGACGCCGACCGCGCCGAGAGCGCGAACGTGTTCGAACCACCCGTGCGGAGGTGTCACGACACCCTCGAAGAGAACGTCCGTGTCGTCCGCGATCACCAGTGTGCGCCCGTCGGCCGAGCGCAACGACAGCACGGCCGACGTCAGGTCGTCGACGCCGTCGAAGACGGGGCTGGGGTCGCGCCACCCGCGTCCAGCCAGGTTCTGCAACAACGTATGCCGTGTTCCGGGCTCGACGTCGTAGTCGAGCGCCACCATCGGTGTACCCCGTCGGTCCGCTGCGGGTGCGTGGTAGATGGCGACGGCGTCGACTGCTGTTTCCCCCATGGATCGTTACGATGCCACAGAAAAAGTCCGACTGAAAGGTTTTGTTAGCCCTGTCGGCGTGCCGCAGTATTCCTGCGTCCACTCGCGCGGCCGCGCCGATCGCGATTGCGGTGCGGCGACCTCTTTGAAAGCCTCGGACGATGGGAGGCTTCATCGGGCAGTACGCGGCCGCTGTCACCAGCCTGGCCTTCGTGGTCGCCGGCCTCGCAGTCCTCGCTGGTCGCCGGCGGGACGCGCCGTCCGTCACCTACGGCCTGCTCGTCGTCGCGGTCGGTCTCGGGTCGCTCGTCCAGCACGGACCCGACCCGTCGTGGCAGGGATACGCGCACGACATCCCGATCGCGACGTTGCTCGCGTACATCGCCGAAGACGCCGCGTCCGATCGGTTCGGCCGTCGGATGTCGCCGGGGTGGTGGCTCGCTGTTCCGTTCCTGATGATTCCCACAGTGGCTGCCGGCCCGACGGCGTCGACGATCGTGCAGGCATTGCTGGCCGCGGCCGCAGTGGGACTCTGCCTCGAACGCGCCCGCGTCCGACCGGAGTTGCGGCGCACGACGGTCGTCGCGGCAGTGCTTGTCGCATTCGGGGCGCTGCTCGGCGCCGTGGGTGACCGGACGTCGATCTGCAGGCCGGGTGGTCTCCCGCCGGGCCACGCGCTGTGGCACGTGCTCGCCGCCGCCGGATTGTGGCGGCTCGCAGCCACGATCGGGTCGTCCGCCGGTACGGCGGCGAGACGGCGCAGGCCGTGACGCCCGTTGCCCCGAGACCGCGTGGAGACGACCACCGTGCCCCACGCTGTGGATCCGAGCGTCCGCATCGGGTCGTCTCACTCATCGCGCCGTGCCGGCGAGCGCCGCGGCGCCACGAGCGGGCGCGTCGGCCTTCGTCCGGGCCGGGTAGAACAGGGCCCGGCGGATCGTCAGCCCGATGCGGTCGCCGACCGCCGGCCGGGTTCCGCGGACAGCGCACCGGAATTCCGCGCCGCGGCAGGACACGACGACATCGCTCGAGTCGCGCCCGAAGAGCGACGACGTCACGATCCCCTGGGTGGTGCCTCCGCTCTCCGTCGACGTCACCTCGATGTCGGACGGCAGCACTGCGAGGATCCCGTTCCCGGACGACGTGTCCGCCAAGCGATCCCGTACCACGTGCACCCCTCCGTCGGTGCTCGAGAAGCCGTGGTCCGATACGGTGCCGGGCACGAGGTTCGCGTCCGAGAGGAACTTCGCGACAAAGGCCGAGCGCGGTCGCTGCACGAGCTCCTCCGGTGTGCCGACCTGCTGAATCCGGCCGCCGTCGAGTACGACGACCCGGTCGGCGAGGGCGAGGGCCTCGGCGCGATCGTGCGTGACGTGCACGACCGTCAGGTTCTGCGCGCGGGTCAGGGTGCGCAGCTCCAGACGCAACCGATCGCGCAGCGGTTCGTCCAGAGCGGACAGCGCCTCGTCGAGCAGCAGCGCGCGGGGCTGTGCCACGAGAGCCCGGGCGAGCGCGACACGCTGACGCTGCCCACCGGACAGCGTCGCCGGATCACGCTTCGCCAACCCGGGCGGCCCCACCAGGTCGAGCACGTCGGCGACCCGCTCGGCGCGCCGGGCTCGCGGCACCTTGGCGACCTCGAGGGGATACGCGACGTTGCGCCCGACGCTGCGGTGCGGCCAGATGGCGTGCTGCTGGAACACCATTCCCAGTCCGCGCTTGTCGGGCGGCACGGCGCGAGTGCCGTCGGCGACGACCTCGTCGCCCAGCCGCACGAGCCCCGCGGTGGGGGCGAGAAACCCGGCGACCGTGCGGAGCAGGGTGGTCTTTCCCGAACCCGACGGGCCGACGAGTGCGACGAACTCACCGTCGTGGACGTCCAGGTCGATACCGGACAGTCCCGCGGTGCCGTCGGGGTAGCGGAGGTCGACACCGGTGAGGGTGATCGCGGACATGACGAGGATTCCGATCTGTGGAGTGGTCAGCGCCCGGCGCGGGTGCCCGCGAACAGGCCGAGACCGGCGATGCCGACGAGCGTGACGAGCAGGGACAGCGCGGACGCGGCGTTGTAGTCGCCGGCCTGCTGCAGGTTGAAGATGGAGACCCCGAGAGTCTGGGTGCCGGGTGCCACCAGCAGCACCGACATGGTCAGCTCGCGGACCGCGGTCAACGCCACCAGCACACCGCCGGTCGCCGCGGCGGGCACCGTCATCGCCACCGGCACATCCCGCAGCGTCCGCAGGCGGGACGCGCCGGATACGCGTGCCGCCTCCTCCAGCGACGTGGGGGTGGTGGACAGCGGCGCACGCACCGCCTGCACGACGATCGCCAGGAACGCGGTGACGTAGGCGCACAGGATCACCCAACGGGAGTCGAACAGACCCGTGTAGCGGCCGACGATCAGCCAGCCCACCGCGATGACCAGTCCGGGCACGGCCTGCGGCAGCATGGCGAGCAGATCGAGGCTCGTGTTGTCCCGCGACCGGGTGCGGGTGGTGAGCACACCGATCACCAGGCCCGCGACAGCGCACACCCCTCCCGCGCCGACGGCGAGGAGGAGCGAGTTCTGCACGCCCTTTACGGTGCCCGGTGCGGTCACGGCAGCCACGATGCTCTCGAGGGTCAGGTTGTCCCAGGTCAGCGGCACGCCCGGGGCGGGGAGCAGCGCCTGGGAGGCGAGCGCGAGGATCGGCAGCCCCGTCAGCGCGAGACCGACGGTCCAGGCGAGCGCACCGGTCACAATGCGGGCACTGCCGAGCAGCAACGGTTGAGGTGCGGTGACCGGACCGTCGAGTTGCCTGCTGCGCCGCGACAGTCGCCGATCGACGAACACCGCGAGGACCGCGAGCAGCAGCAGCACGATCCCGATGGTGGAGACCACCTCGAGCGGCCGGTCCACCGTGCCGGACTGGATGTAGCGGTACACCATCGTCGACAACGTCACGTATCGCTCCGGCAGCCCGATCAGGGCGGGAATCCCGAAGTCGGCCAGGTTCGACACCGCGGTGAGGGTGAACGCCGCGAGCAGGGCGGGACGCAACAGCGGCAGCGTCACGGTGCGCATCGCGCGCCACGGGGAGGCACCGCCGATCCGGGCGATCTGCTCGAGGTCGCCCGGCACCTTCCGCAGCGCCGCCGCGATGATCAGATACGCCAGCGGGTACGCGTGCACCGTCAGTAGGAAGACGACGCCGTCACCGCCGTAGATGTTCCACAGCGGACCACCGAACCGTTCCGCCCAGAACCGATTCACCAGGCCGCTCGGACCGAGCAGTCCGGTCCACGCGATGGCCCCGACGAACGGAGGGATCAGCAACGGCGACAACAGGATCAGTCGCAGAATGCCGCGGCCGGGCAGGTCCGTGCGGTCGAGCAGCAACGCCATCGCGGTTGCGAGGATCACCGCGAACCCCGCCGACAGGCCGGCCGAGACCACGCTGTGGGTCGCGGCGCCGGCGATGTCGTCGTCGATCAGTTGCGCAATGTGGTTGCCGCCGAGCCCGAGTGACACGACCGTGGCGAGCGGCGCGACGATCACGGCGGCGACGAACAGCCACAGCGCCACCCGCACGGCCACGACGGGATCGAACCGCCGCCCGGGCAGGACCCGGGCAGAGGGAAAGGAAGCCGACCTAACCGACGAGACCATTGAACTTCCGGACCGCGTCGTCCTGGATCCTCGTGATCTCCTGCAGATCCGGCGTGAGCAACGCCAGATCGGACAGTGCCGGCGCCCCGTCCGGGGTGCCGACGTCGCCGCGCACCGGCAGGTACTGCTGCTTCACGGCGAGTTCCTGACCCTGCTTGCTCACGAGGAAGTCGACGAATGCGCGCGCCGCCTCGGTGTCGTCCGAATCAGTGAAGATTCCGGCCGGCTGCGAGATGTACGGAATACCGTCCCCGGGATAGGCCAGCGCGATCGGAGATCCCTTGGCCGCCAGTTCCCGCACCAGGTAGTCGACGACGATGCCCACCGGCTGCGTTCCGGCCGCGACTGCCTGCCCGACCGGGCCGTTGCTCTCGGCGACCACCGGGTCGTTGGCGGCCAGGGCCTCGAGCCAGCTCTCACCGAGCTCCGGCGTGCTCAGCCACACCGCGGTGTTGAACGCGGCGGCGCCGGACACGTCGGGATTCGGCAGCGTGATCTGGCCGCGGTACTTCGGGTCGGCCAGGTCCTTCCATGCGGTGGGAGGTGCGTCGACTGCCGTGGTGTTGTAGGCGATCACCGTCGGGATGATGCGGGTGCCGACGTAGTAGCCGTCCGGATCGACGACGTCCGCATTCAGTGCGTTCACGTCGGCGGGGGTGTACTGCTGCAGCAGACCCGCGGTCTTGTAGCCCTCGAAGGTCGGGGCGTCGGCCGCGAGCAGAACGTCGGCGCCGATCGCGCCGGTGGTGCGTTCGGCCTCGATGCGGGCGGTCAGGTCGCCGGTGCCCGCGCGGAAGACCTCGACGTCGATGCCCGTCTCCGCGGTGAATGCTGCGACGAGCGCGTCGATCTTGGCCTGCGGTTCGGAGGTGTAGACCGTCAGGGTTCCGGAGCCGCTGTCGGCGTTGCCGGTCGGTTCGGCGTGGGGTGCGGCGGGCTCGGAGCATGCGGCGAGGGTGAGCACGGCGACCGTGCCGAGCGCGGCGGCCGACACGAGGCGGGACAGGGATTTCACGAATTCTCCTGGTCGAAGAGGGGGAGGGGATGAGGGAATTGGCAGCGCTCCTACTCCGTACCGCGAGCAGCGGACCGTCGAGTACATCGGGGCGTCGAACCCGCCGCGGTGTCGAGCCCGATCACCCGGAAGCCGTGCACGTGCGTGACCGGGTGACGTCCGAAAACGTTGCGAAATCCAATGGCTCGTCGTGATTGACCTTGCCGGACAACGCTATCGACTCCACGACCCATCCCTCGTCACTCAACGTTCCCTCTGTTCCGGAACGGCGTTCCGTCGGTGACATCGTGTGGGGCGGGACTGAACGGGTGGGGCCGCGAATCGAAACAACCGGCGGCGGGAACGCTAACAGTCGTGCATGTTCCGGGTGCCGCGCCCGTTCGTATGAGCCGGCTCGGGAAGCGAGTCACTGAGGGCGTCCGCGACGACGTCACGCGCCCCGGGGTCGGCCGACTGATGCTCGGAATGGCCGAGTACCGCGCGTTACAGGGCATACAGGATCGTGCAGGCTGATCCGCGCCGAGAACTGCTACCCCGCGGCCGCGAACGCCGTGTCCAGCGGGGTGACCGCAGCGCCCTCGGGATCCGGTGTCACACAGTCTAATTCGGGACGAATATGCTGGAATCCCCGGAAACCCAGTCGCTGGCACGCCCGCACCACCGTCGCCGGGGACGTATCCGACGCTGCCGCCAGTTCCGCCGTCGACAACTCCACCACCGCCGCGGGCTCGGCGAGCACGGCCCGCGCGACGCGCTGCTCGCCGGGGCCCCGAATGGCCAGGCCGGCGCGCAACCGCGCCCGGGTGGCGCTCGAGCGCCACGGATCGGCTGAGGAATGCGACATGTCGGCACTGTCCTGTTCGTCCCCCGCGTCGGCAGGCTCCGGCGGTGTCGGGATCGTCAGGGGAATCACTCCACCGCCGCCGTCGACGGTCGGGAGTATCCGTTCATGGCACCGTCATCCAGTATTCGCACGCGCGTTCATCAGATGTCGGAATTGTCACGACATGGCTTCGGAATGGTATCGAAACCTCAGAACTGCACAATTTTCACTCGCGTTTCTCAATAGTCGAACATCCGTACCTTGTTCATACCGTGTGAATTTCGGGAGGAGGCCACGTTCGGGGGCCCGCCGCTGCAGATCTGCCGACGCGGGTTCGTGATCCCGACACCTTCGAGGCGCGGGGCGAGGCACCGAAAGGACGGCCGGCAATCGACGTGAAGTCGCCGGCACGCCGCGTCCGCTTGCGCGGAGAGGATTGAGCCAGCATGACCACTCGCAACATGGAAAAACGCACCTTCGGCTGGATCGCACTGATCGGCGCGGCGGCCACCATCCTATTGGGGCTGGGCGCGGGAACCGCGTTCGGCGCGCCGCACGACTGGGAGGAAGTCGCGGAGTGCGAAAGCGGCGGCGACTGGACCACAGACACCGGAAACGGGTTCTACGGTGGTCTGCAGTTCACACCGGAAACCTGGAAATCCCACGGCGGAACAGGAGTGGCCTCGGAAGCCAGTAAGGCCGAACAGATCCGGGTCGCCGAAAACGTCCTGAAAACGCAAGGCCCCGGCGCGTGGCCGGTGTGCGGTCAGTATCTGAAGAAGGGTGGCACAGCGCCCGTCGAGGTACCCCCCGTCACCAAGGCGCCCGCACCGGCCATCGAGACCCCCGACCCCGTCGAGGCTCCGGATGTCGTGGAGGCCCCGGACGCAGTCGAGACGCCCGATGTCGTCGAGACGCCGGACGCAGTCGAGAACCCTGATGTCGTCGAGACGCCGGATGTCGTGGAGACGCCCGATCTCGCGGAGACTCCAGACGCAGTCGAGACGCCCGCGCCGGTCGAAGTACCTGCGACAGCCGAGGATCCCGCGACGGTGAAGGCGGCCGCCCAGGAAGCCTTGGACAGCGCCCGCGCGCTCGCCGCGCAGAACGGATCGAGTGAGGTGTTCGAGGAGAGGGCAGCGGCACCGCGGTAACGTCCGACGCTTCTTGTGCGAACTAACCACACAGAACTGTCGTGTCGTCGACTACGAAGGAGCTCTCGTGCAGAAGAAGTCAGCCCGGCGTGCCGCAGCATTGGCCGGGATCCTGTCCGCACCCCTCGTCCTCGGCGCCACCGTCGGTGCCGGTGCCGCGAGTGCCGAACCGTGGCACGTCGGACCCGTCTACCGTGCCGAGACGTCGGGCGAAGGTGCGGAGTACTTCTGTGGGAAGGCAGCGGCGCTCGAACAGACGTCCGGGGTCGTGATCGTGCCGTGCACGTTCGACTCGGCCACCGCCGTCTGGTACCGCGTCGTTTTCAACCCGGCCAACTGGGGCTTCGGCTTCTGAGGTTGTCCGCGCCGGTCGGCGCCGCACCTGACGAAGCGGTGCCCGGACCCGTTCGCCGCACTCCGCTTCGTCGAGTGTGTGGCCTCCCGGCGGAGCGCAGACTCCTCGGTATGGCCGAGGAAAGAACAGCATGAGTGTCGAGACAGCCCAGCACAGCGAGGTCGACCTCGCGATGTCGCGAAGTTGGCTTCTGGTTCCTGCGGTCGGCAGCGAGGTTCTCGCCGCGGCGGCGGCCTCCGGCGCCGATGCGCTGATCCTCGACCTCGAGGACGGTTTGCCGTTCGCCGCGAAGGGCGAGGGTCGTGCCGTCGCGGCCGCGTGGCTCGAACGGAACCCGGGCTGGGTGCGGATCAACGACGCAACCACCCCACACTGGCAGCGCGACCTCGACGCGATCCGTGGCCTGCCCGGGCTGCGAGGGCTGATGTTGTCGAAAACCGAAGCACCCGGTCAGGTCCGGGACACCGCCGCGGAACTTCCCGGCGTCCCGGTGGTCGCCCTCATCGAATCGGCGGAGGCCGTCGTCGCCGTGAACGAGATCGCTCGCACCGCTCCCGTCGCCCGACTCGCGTTCGGGATCGGCGACTACTGCCGCGACACCGGCGCCGGACGAACCCCGATGGCGTTGGCGTACGCCCGGTCCCGGCTCGTCAACGCCAGCCGGGCAGCCCGGATCGCGGCTCCGATCGACGGGCCGACGCTGGCGCGGAGCGCCCAGATCGTCCGGGACGACACTCGACTTGCCCGCGAGATGGGGATGACCGGAAAACTGACGCTCGTGAACGAGCAGGTACCCGTGATCAACACCGCGTTGGCACCCGACTCGGACGACATCTCCTGGGCCGAGTCGACGATCGAGCGACTCGGTCCGGACGGTAGCCATGTCACGCACGGCGGGCATCCGCCGCAACTCGCCCGTGCCCACGACATTCTCCGTCGCGCGGACCATTTCGCGACGCGGGCCTAGGTTTCGGGTCCGAACGGGTTCTGAACGAGTGCGGTGGTCTGAGTATTCGTGGCGGTATCCGCGTGCGAGGTCGTCGGGCGCCGAGTGCGAACACCGATTCATGCGCAGAAAGCGGAACTCAGGTCCTGCCGGGGATCTCGTGAGGACCACCTCCACCCGCAGGTGAGTGGCACGGTGTGCGTCAGTAC
>NZ_JBHUSF010000240.1:0-14361 GCF_042673295.1 Rhodococcus sp. NPDC057014 | reverse complement strand
GTCCCTGTCCCGTCATCCACGACCGGGTCGGCAAGGACTGCCCGAGACCTGCCGACGTCGGTGTGGCAGCTACTGCGGCAACAGAATCGGCTTGACCACCTTGCCGTCGAGCGCGGCCCGCTCGGCGGCGTCGATGTCGTCGAGGGCGAACTTCTCGATCAGACGGTCGAACGGGAACTTGCTGTCCTGCCAGAGCGAGATCAAACGGGGAATGAACAGATGTGGGATCGCGTCGCCTTCGACGATGCCCTTCACGGTTCGTCCGGTGCACAGCGCTGTGGCGCTGATTCGCAAGTCACCGGCGGGCGCGCCGATCAGCCCGCACACCCCGGACGGCCGGAGTGTGTCGATGGCGGTCGCGATCGCCCGTGGCGCCCCGGTCGTGTCCAGTGCGTAGTCGGCGCCGCCCCGCACCGTGCGGCGAATCTGGCGGGTGACGTCATCGGCGCCGCCATCGACGGCGTGTGTGGCCCCCAGGTCGCGGGCCAACTCCAATCGATCTCGGTTGAGATCGACCGCGACGATGGTCGCCGCTCCGGCCACCCGCGCCGCCATCACCGAGGCCAGACCCACGGCGCCGGCGCCGAAGACGACGATGCTGGCACCGACCTCGATACCGAGAGAGTTCAGCACGGCACCGGCCCCGGTCTGAAAGCCGCACCCGAGCGGGCCCAGCAGCTCCAGCGGCAGCGCCGGGTCGACCTGGACGGCGTTGCGGTAGTCGACCACAGCCCGGGTGGCGAAGGACGACTGTCCGAACCAGCGGGCGGATACCGGTGCTCCGTCGGCGTCGCGCGCGTTGGTGGATCCGTCGGCGTTGCGACCGGACATGTTGCGGGGAAAGAAGGTGTCGCAATATGCCGGACGGGCCCGGCGGCAGTTGTCGCAGGTGCGGCACGAATCGAACGACAACACCACATGGTCACCAACCGCGAGACCCTGCACGTGGGATCCCACCGCTTCGACGACCCCGGATCCTTCGTGACCCGGTACCAGCGGCAACGGCATCCCCGGTTGGGCTCGGGGCAGCAGATCGGTATGACAGAGACCGACGCCCGCGATCCGCACCGCGACGTCGTCGGGTCCGGGCGGATCGAGGGTCAACTCTTCGATCGAGTACGGATTGTCGGCCGAACGGAGCACTGCCGCAGTAGTTTTCACAGCGGGCTCAGTTCGCCACGGCCGAGGCGCCGAGGAACTCGTCGTTGTGCTCCCCCGGGAAGGGCGGCACGCCGACCGCTGCGGGGGTGAAGCTGTCGAACCGCGCGGGCGTACGGACGACCACCTGCGCGTTCTCCCCCTCCCCGACGGTGACGGCGAGTTCGTTCTCGGCGAACAGGGGGGTGTGCACCACCTGCTTCCAGTTGTAGGCGAGCGTGGCCATCAGCCCCTTCTCGTGCAGTGCGTCCACCCACTGCGCAGCCGTTCGTTCGGCCAGCGCCGACTCCAACTCATCCTTGAGTTCGTAGTAGTTGATGGCGCGCAGTTTTTGGTCGGCGAAGCGTTCGTCCTCGGTCAGATCGGGTCGGCCGATCACCTCACACAGCAGAGCCCAGTGCTTGGGGACGTAGGCGCTGATCACAAGGTGGCCGTCTGCGGCCTTGAACGCATCGGAGGGTTGGGTCGCGAACGCGACTTGCTTGCGCCGCTTGCCATCCGGACCAAGGGCGGGAGCGGGCTTGGCGGACTTCGACGAGGCGTTGGGGTCCTTGTTCAGATGGAGGGTGAGCTGGTTCGCCTGCAGACTCACCGCGACGTCGTACATCGCGACCTTGACGACATCGGCGACACCGTGACGTTCCCGATTCAGCAGTGCGGCGAGAACGGCCTGAGCGAAGACGTGTCCGGTGGCGCCGTCGACGAGCTGGAACGGAATGATCTGCGGTCCGCCCTCCGCTGTCCGTAGCCCGGTGGTCATTCCGGCCTCGGCCTGCACCATCAGGTCGAGGCCGGGCCGGCTGCTGTTGACACCGTTGCCGCCGTAGGCCGACAGTCGGGCGTAGACCAGCGACGGGTTGCGCCCCTGCAATGTCTCCGGCCCCAACCCCATCTTCTCCATCACGCCGGGGCGAAACGCCTCGAGCACCACGTCGGCGCTGTCCGCGAGGCGGAGTACGTGCTCACGGCCTTCGTCGGACCGCAGATCGACCATCACCGACTTCTTTCCGCGATTGTTCGGCAGAAAGTAGGTCGCCAATGGTTTGCGGCCGGGAACGACGGAGACGATGCGGCGGGCAGATTCGCCTCCTGGCGCTTCGATCTTGATCACCTCGGCGCCGAGGTCTGCCATCACCTGCCCGGCCAGCGGTCCGGCAACGTTCTGCGTGAAGTCCAGCACCCGGTAGCCGTCGAGTGGCCGCGGGGTGTCGCTGCTTGGCATCATGTGCACCTTTCTGGGCAAGAGTCACGAGTTGCATAACATGCTCTATGTTGTTGTCACCATAACCAGATTTATGGTTGAAGTCCAGGCTCGCTTCCGCGAAGGTCGACGCCGCCCGGACGACGGCCGGCCGGCCGTGCCGAGAGTGAGCCCGACCTCGTTCACACCACGATCCATCGAGTCCTCTCACTGGCGCGTCTCCCGCATCGACAGGACATTTCAGGACGACACCACCGCAGGGTTACGCCAAACGAAGCCGCCGCACCGGCCACGACAGACGGCACGGTCATAGCGTCGGAGTCGAGGAGAGTGACGCCACTGCGACCACGAGGCCGTTGGCGCCGAAACTGGCCGGCACGTGAGCATCATGCGCCCGAGCCGAATTGAAGGTATTTCGGAAGGAGCACCCTCGTCTCAGGATCCGATCCTGCGCGAACCGGACGGAAGCACGGCGCGCAGGACCCACCGCTCGGTCAGCAATCACGACCAGATCAGCGGCACCCATCTGCCTGTTACGGGGCACTTCCCGCTCACTGGTCAGGCGCGAGCAGCCTCGCCCAGGACGTCGCGAGCGATCAGTACTTGGAGAACTTGGCTGGTCCCGTCGTAGATCCGTGCGACTCTGGCATCCCGGTAGAGCCGCTCGACCGTGGTGCCTCGCATGTAGCCGGCACCACCGTGGATCTGCACCGCACGGTCGGCCACCCTGCCGAGCATCTCGGAGCAGAAGTACTTGGCTACAGAAGGGCCGCGCACGGTGTCGGCGCCGGCGTCGTAGGCCGCCGCCACCGACTCCAACAGCGCTCGTCCCGCATGGAGATCGGTGACTGCATCTGCGACCAGGCCCTGCACGAGTTGGAACCGACCGATCGGCCCTCCGCCCTGCTCCCGCGTCTGGGCGTATTCAGTGAGCTCGTGAACGAGCCGGGTGGCCATGCCGACCGAGGATGCCGCGATCATCAACCGGCCCAGTGCCAGGCACTTCGCGGCGATCACGAACCCGCGATCGAGGCCCCGTTCGCCGCCAACCAAAGCATCCGCAGGCACTCGAACCTGGTCCAGGTAGACATCCGCCGTCGGTGAGCCGCGCAGTCCCATCTTCTGGTCGGGGGGTCCCACCGTCACACCGGGAGTATCCGTGGGAACGAGGAAACCCGATATCCCGCGTTTACCGGGGACCTCGGGGTTCGTGCGCGCGAACACCAGGAAGAGATCGGCGTGGGGGGCATAGGTGATGAACGTCTTGATCCCGTGGATAAGCCAGCCGTCGCTGTCACGGTGGGCGGTAGTGAGCATCGTCGACGGATCAGAGCCCGCTGTAGGCTCAGTGAGCGCGAACGAGGCAATTATCTCTCCGGCAGCCATCTGCGGCAGCCATTCCTTGCGCTGCCGCTCGGTGCCGCCTTCCCGAATGACGGCGCCTGCCAAGCCGTTATTGGTGGTATGTCCCTGGACCGCCGAACTCCAGGAGAGCTCAGCCATGACGCGCGACTGTTGAAGGACGGTCATCCCCATTCCGCCGTACTCTTCCGGAAGCCCGTAACCGTAGAGGCCGAGGTCCTTCATCTTCTCGGTGAGTGAGACGGGAACAGAATCGCTTTCCTCGACCTCCTGCTCGAGCGGGACGGCTTCCTTGCGCACGAAATCGCGCAGGACGGTGAGGATGTCGCAAAGGTCGGTATCGAGCATGACGGAAACTCCTAACGTCGGAGGAAGGTTGAACAGCCGCGGCAAGCTTTCGGTGGTTCGCGGGTCTATTGACAAGGGAACCCCGGGTGTTCGGGAGAACATCCGTCGCCAGCGGCCTACGTTCCGGAACCAGAGAAGAGCGTCGAGCTGATACTCACCTGCCGCTCCGCCCTCGATCACCTCGGGGTGCCGAGATCCGCGCTCGCCCTCGCCGCCAGTTGTCCGGCAGCGGGAACCAGCCACCCGGCAGTGCCGAAGGGGATGCGGCGGCTGGCGGCAGCAATGCTCACCGTCCCACGCACAACCCGCCCAGAAACATAACATCTTCTATGGTGCCTAGCCGCAGAATGAATCCGCGACCGAAGCCCAGGGTCGCTCGCGCAGGTCGGCGCCACCGGCATGCCTCCGAACCTTCCAGCACCGAACACGTCACATGCCCCGGCAGCGAGAGCATTTGGATCCCCACGAAGCCTCAGTGCCAGCCCGGGATGGGTGCCTGCGGATACCGTTCGAAGGTTGCGCCGGCGCGCCGAACCGGGGCGGCAATTCCGGACCGGCAGACAAACCACGGCCGATGAAGCAGGTGAGGGCGCCTCGATTGGGAGACTACCTCCGGCCAAGGCCTGGACCAACCGCTCCCGGCGGTCCGCCACCGGCCGGACGGCGCCCCGCGCGGTCAGACCTCAGGCTCGCTGGGGAACGCCGACATGCGAATAGATGAGCTTCACATACTCGTCGAGCAACTTGTCGAGAGGGGCGTACCCACCGTCACCGGCCACCTGCTGGTAGCCCACCAACATGGACATCCCGAGGGAGGTCACCACCTTGGCGACAGCCCGGTCACCGACCACGCGAAGCACCGCCTTGTGCACCGTCTTTCGTCGGGCCTCGTCCACCCGGTTGCGGACTTCTCGGACCGATTCGTCGTTGGCGGCCCAGGCCCTGATCGCGGCTTCGGCTTCGTGGTTCAGTCCGAGGGTGAGTCGGCGTAGGGACTCGATGTCCCCTTCTGGTGGGCCGGAGCCGAATTCGACGTCGCGCAGGATCACCACCTGACGGTTCTCCCAGTAGGTCAGCAATTCGTCGACGAAACCCTGCCAGCTACCGAAGTGGTGATAGAACGAGCCACTGGTCACACCGAGTTTCTTGCACATCATCCCGATGTTCAGACCCGTGAAGCCCAGCTCCGCGAGTGCCGCGAGAGCCGACTCGAAGTACTGCTCGCGGGTGACTATCCGTGACATGGCCCGTCCCGATCGTTGGTCGCCTACCCCTCAATAACACAGTCTATCGTATCGAGATTGTCGACCCTCGCCGAAGAGCCTCCCACAGTCCTTCCCCATCTCCATAACATGCGCTATGGTACGGACATGTGGTGTTTCTATGACAGGCTCTTCATCGGGGGCGAATGGGTCCGTCCGGCATCTCCGGACACACTCCAGGTCGTCTCGGCCAGCACCGAAGAGGTGATCGGATCCGTCCCGAAGGGCAACGAGGCCGACGCCGACGCTGCTGTCGCCGCGGCCCGCCGCGCATTCGACGATCCGACCGGCTGGTCCAACTGGTCCCCCGACCAACGCGCGGACGCACTGCTGCGCTTGGCGACGGCCATCGACAAATACAGCGGTGCCATTGCCATTCGGGTCAGCAGCCAGAACGGCATGCCCTCGAGCATCAGCAAGCAGACCGAGGCAGTCATGCCCGCGACACTGCTGCGGTATTACTCCGGACTGATCCGCGACACCGCTGTCGAAGTGCACCGGCCCTCGCTGGTCTCCGGCACGACCGCGGTCCGCAAGGAACCACTCGGCGTGGTCGCCGCCATCGTCCCGTGGAACTTCCCGCAGTCGTTGACCTTCTTCAAACTCGCCCCCGCCCTGGCCGCGGGATGCACGGTCGTCATCAAACCCTCGTCCGAGACCGTCCTCGATGCGTTTCTTCTCGCCGACGCCGTCGAAGAGGCCGACCTACCAGCCGGTGTGATCAACGTCGTCACCGGCGGCGGCCGCACGGTCGGAACGCATTTGATCCACCACCCTGGAGTCGACAAGGTGGCCTTCACCGGCTCCACCGACGCCGGGCGCACCATCGCCGAACAGTGTGGGCGCCTGCTCAAGCCGGTGACCCTCGAACTCGGCGGCAAGTCCGCGGGAATCATCCTCGACGACGTCGACCTCCATCGGAGCATGAAATCGATGTTCGCCTCGACTCTGCTCAACAACGGCCAAACCTGCTTCATCAGCACCCGCATCCTCGCCCCCGACAACCGCTACGACGAGGTCGTCGACGCCTTTACCGCAATGGCCGCGGCGCTGCGTGTCGGTGACGCCCTCGACCCCAAGACCCAGATCGGCCCGGTCGCCACCGCACATCAACGCCACAACATCGAGGCGCACATCGCCCAGGGAAAGAGCGAAGGAGCACGCATCACCACCGGCGGCCGACGGCCGGCGGATCTCGACCGCGGCTGGTTCGTCGAACCGACGATCTTCGCCGACGTCGAGAACAAGTCGACCATTGCGCAGGAAGAGATTTTCGGCCCGGTGCTGAGCATCATCCGCTACCGCGACGAAGACGAAGCCGTCCGGATCGCCAACGATTCCGTCTACGGTCTCGGTGGCACGGTGTGGACCGCCGATCCCGACCGGGGGCTGGCCGTTGCCCGACGCGTCCAGGCCGGTGCCGTCGGCGTCAACGGGTTCACCCTCGACCACGGGGCACCGTTCGGTGGCGTCAAGTCGAGCGGCCTCGGGCGGGAACTCGGCCCCGAGGGCCTGCATCCGTACCAGCAACTCAAGTCCGTCTACCTGCCCGCTTGACCTTGGAGAACCTGATGACCGCTGCACCTACCGACGCCGCAATCCGCCCGTACCACGAGATCGACCTGTCTTCCAAGGTGTTCTGGGCGAAGTCCGCCACCGAACGGGAAGTCTCGTTCGCCCAACTCCGCGCCCACAGTCCCGTCAGTTGGCAACCACCGGTGGAGGACTCGTGGTTACCGGAGCCTGACGACCCGGGATACTGGGCGGTGATGCGGCACGCCGACATCGTCGACGTCAGTCGCCGCAGTGAGGTCTTCATCTCCGGCCTGGGGGTGCAGTTCGAGAACCTTCCGCCGGACGTGCTACGCGGCTCGCAGTCGATCCTCGCGATGGACCCGCCCGACCACACCAAGATTCGCAAGCTGATCAGTGCCGCCTTCACGCCGCGGCAGGTCAAACGAATCGAGGACCAGATCAAACGCAACGCCGCCGAACTCGTCGATGCCATCGCCGCGAGGGGCGACACCGAGTTCGTCAGTGAGGTCGCCGCCAAACTACCGATGCGGACCGTCTGCGACATGATCGGCATCGACCGCGACGAGCAGGAGAAGGTGGCACACGCCGCCGAGGTCATCACAGGATGGAACGACCCCGAAGTACGGGGCGGCCGCGAAAGAGGGCCCGCGCTCGCCGAGGTCGGCTGGTATCTCACCAAACTTGCCCGCACACTCGCAGCGCAGCGCCGAGCCGAGCCCCGGGACGATCTGATCAGCGCGCTCGTCAATGCCGAGGTCGACGGTGAACGACTCAACGACATCGAAATATCGTCCTTCTTCACCCTGTTGTGCGTCGCCGGCACCGACACGACGCGGCAGACCGCCACACACGCGGTGAAGGCGTTGACCGATTTTCCTGACCAGCGGGCCTGGCTCATGGAGGACTACGACGGCCGTATCAACAGCGCGATCGAAGAGTTCGTGCGCTGGGCCTCACCGGTGATGACCTTCCGGCGCACCGCCATCGAAGACACCGAACTGGCCGGTCAGCCCATCAAGGCCGGCGAGAAGGTGGTCATGTTCTATCCCTCCGGAAACTGGGACACCGCGGTCTTCCACAACCCCGAGGCCTTCGACCTGTCACGGTCGCCGAACCCGCACGTCGGCTTCGGCGGCGGCGGAAACCACTTCTGCCTCGGCAATCAGGTCGCCAAGAGTCAGCTGCGGGCACTGTTCCGCGAACTGCTCACACGAATTCCCGATTTCCGGGCGGGCGACCCCGTCATGCTCGAGGGCAACTTCATCCATGGCGTGAAGTCGATGCCCATTCAGTTCACACCCGAACAGTCGTGAGATTCCTACACACTTCGTGATGATTGGTAGAGAACATGACAGCACGCACCGACAAAATTCACAGCACCACATCGGCTGCTTCGAGCACCCCGAGCACCGCGATCGCACCTGAGATCATCTCCCGGCTGATCGGCACCCTCCCCGATAGCGGACCGGAAGCGTCAACAGCTGCACCGGCAACCGGACAACAACTGGCGACCTTCCGTACCTCGACCGTCGACGACGTGGCTGCCGCGTTCACCGCCGCCCGCACCAACCAACGCGCCTGGGCTGCCACAGCACCACGTGAGCGGGCCAAACCCTTCCTGCGGCTACACGACCTCGTCCTCGCCAACGAAGGCCTCATCGACATCGTCCAGGCCGAGACCGGCAAGTCCCGCAACAGCGCATTCGAAGAGACCCTCGATGTCGCGGGACTGGCGCTCTATTACGGCAGACACGCATCGAAGTTCCTCGCCCCCCGCAAACGAGCCGGAGCGATCCCCCTCGCAACACAAACCCGCGAACTGCGACAGCCCAAGGGCGTGGTGGGCATCATCTCGCCGTGGAACTACCCCCTGTCGCTGGGGGTCTGCGACATCATCCCCGCGCTCCTCGCCGGTAACGCCGTGGTCCACAAGCCGGACACACAGACCGCGCTGACCGCACTACGCGCGCGGGAGCTCCTCGTCGAAGCCGGCCTGGACCCCGCACTGTGGCAGATCGTCGTCGGCGAGCCGGCAACGGTCGGACAGCCAATCATCGACCACGCCGACCACATCTGCTTCACCGGTTCGACCGGCGCAGGCCGCAAGATCGCGGAGGCTGCCGCGCGCCGACTCATCGGTTGCACACTCGAACTCGGCGGCAAGAACCCCATGCTGGTGCTCGACGACGCCGATCTCGACAAGGCCGCCAAGGGAGCAGCTCGGGCGTGTTTCTCCACCGCCGGGCAGCTCTGCCTGTCGACCGAACGCCTGTACATCGCCGGCACCATCTACGACGAATTCGTCCCGAAGCTCGTCGCGCAGACCCAAGCACTCAAACTCGGGAAGGGCGCCGCGTTCGACTACGACATCGGCACTTTGACCTCGCAACGACAGTTCGACAACGTCGAACGGCACGTCGCCGATGCCCGCGATCATGGGGCCACCGTGCTCGCAGGCGGACGCCCGCGTCCCGACCTCGGCCCCTACTTCTACGAACCGACCATCCTCGAGGACGTCACCCCCGAGATGGAGGTGTACGCCAACGAGACCTTCGGGCCGGTGGTCTCCCTGTACCGGGTCGCCAGTGATGACGAGGCTGTCCGCCTCGCGAACGACACCGAGTTCGGCCTCAACGCCAGCGTCTGGACCTCCAGCACGGCCCGCGGCCGCCGTGCCGCCGAGCAGATCCGTTGCGGAACCGTCAACATCAACGAGGGCTACGGCTCTGCCTACGCCTCCAACGACGCACCGATGGGCGGGATGAAAGCCTCCGGTCAGGGCCGTCGGCACGGCGAACACGGCATCCTCGAGTACACCGAGCTGCAGACCATCGCGAGCCAGCACGTCGTGGGATTCGACCCCCCGGCAGGAGTGAGCACCGAGCAGAACGCAACCATCCTCGCCTGGACGTACCGGCTGATGAAGATGTTCCGAATCAAGTAGGAACGTCGTCCGTCCCGCGTCTGCGACGCGGATCCGTTGCTTCTGCAGGATGAACGACCACAGTCCTGCGGGTGCGCAGAGGTCAGCCGTGCTCCCACCGGTGGACACGTTTCTCGCCCGAACCCGGGGCACCGCGGCGCCGATGCTGTCGATCAAATTGGCGACAGCACCGGTGCGGTGGAAGCGACCCAATCGGCAAGAACTCTTTGCCGATTTTCGGCTCCTCACGGGAGCCCCGAAACCTTTCCCATTCATCTGCAGTGCAATACCGATCGAGGAGTCAGTGTGAAGAGCGATCTTTTCGAGGTCGATCACGAGGCGTATCGCCAGACAGTCCGCCGTTTCGTGGAGAACGAAGTTGTCCCGAATCTCGAACGATGGGAGGAACAGAGATCGATCGACCGCGAAACATGGTTGGTCGCTGGGAAATTAGGACTGTTGGGGTTGTCGATCCCTGAGGAGTACGGCGGCAGCGGGGTCACCGACTACCGCTTCCGGGTCGTCGTCATCTCGGAGTTGGCCCGCGTCGGTGCCGCAGCCTTGCAGTCCGGATTCTCCACCAACGACGACATCGTCGCGAACTACATCCTGCGCCAAGGCACTCCCGATCAGCAGCGACGATGGTTGCCGGGTTTCACGACCGGGGAGACGATCGGAGCAATCGCGATGACCGAACCCGGAACCGGGAGCGATCTGCGCGGCATCAAGACCACCGCCGTCCAAGACGGCGACGCCTGGGTGGTAAACGGCAGCAAGACCTTCATCACGAGTGGCGTCCTCGCGGACCTGGTGATCGTCGTCGTGCGCACCGCCAGCAGCGATGGACATGGTGCGCTCAGCCTGATGGTGGTGGAGGACGGCATGCCCGGATTCCACCGAGGCCGGCAACTGCACAAGGTCGGTCTGGCCGCCCAGGACACCGCCGAACTGGTTTTCGACAACGTTCGAGTTCCCCAGGAGAATGTCCTGGGTGAGATCGGTGCCGGGCTGCACTACTTGATGGACAGCCTTTCGCTCGAGCGGCTCGGTATCGCGCTCGCTGCGCAGATGTCCGCCGAAGCGGCGCTGCAGTGGACCGTGTCCTACGTGACCGAACGCAAAGCGTTCGGGAAGTCGATCTCCGAATTCCAGAACACCGGCTTCGTCCTGGCCGACCTCGCGACACGGATCGATATGGTCCGCGCCTTCCTCGACCGTGCCGTCATCCAGCACTCCCATGGAGAACTCTCACCCACCGACGCCGCCAAGGCCAAGCTCGCTGCTACCGAACTGCAATGGGACGTCATCGATGCGGGACTCCAGCTGCATGGCGGCTACGGCTACATGATGGAGTATCCGATTGCAAAGGCCTTCATCGATGCACGAGTACAGCGAATCTACGGCGGCACCAACGAAATCATGAAGGAAATCATCCAGCGCGACCTCTTCAGTTCGGTCGATAGGCGCAGCTGAAGTCCGCCAACGATCGACTCCATGTACGTCCGACGCACCGGAGTCGACAAGCTCTAGAACTGCGACGCTGGCAGGGTCGATCTGGGCCGCGAGAGTTCGTAAATCACCGTAGAAGTCAGTGGTACCACAGAAGGGTGAGGTTGATACAGCGGGTTTCACACAGCAGGGCGCGAGGCACCAGTCAAGGTGCGCGCCTTTCCTGGAGTGCTGACTAACCGGAGTTGGACGCCGAATCTTCGGCAATGGTCGACTTCGCTCTCCCGTTGGCTTCCCGTCGGCGGCCCGAGGACCGACGACGATCAGGTTGCGGCTGTAGCGGTCGGCGAGGGGTCCGGCGATCGCGCCGCCAATCGACGCCCGAGCTTTCTGCCGTGACGGTTCGCGGCCTGCCGGTGCGAGATCAGTTCGTCGGGCTCCTCGCCGGCGTATCTCGTGAGGGCGTTGACACAACCATGGGTACCGACAATCGTCGCGAAACGGTGATGCGCCAGCAGAGACGGGGTCGACGACCTCGCCGATCTCAGCGGTGCCGAGCTTGGCTGCGAACCACGCGGTCCGGCCGAACGTGCCGCGTTCGTATCCACTCGTGGGTAAGACGAGGAAGTGGCAGGATTGGCCGAAGATGTCCGTGGACGAAGTAGAGGTCGATCGCCGCTGCGGGAAGTGGTGATCTGCGCGTTCGGCGTCTTCCGCGCTAGCTCAGCGTGACCTCGACCGGAATAGACTTCCATGACCTCAGTGTGTTGTTGAGGTGCCTGTGGACTGGGCCGGTGATCTCGATCGTGTCGACGCGGGCGGCGAGTGCTGTCAGCAGTGCCTCGGATTCGAGTCGGGCAACATGTTGACCGACACATTGGTGGAGTCCCATGCCGAATCCGACGTGGGCGGAGGGATCTCGCTGCAGGTCGAACCGACCGGGATTCTCCCACCGGCGCGGATCGCGATTGGCGGCACCGAGAAACATGAGGATCTTCTCACCGTCCGGAATGACAGTGCGGCCGATCTCGATGTCCTGCGTTGCCGTGCGGAAGAACGTCTGCACCGGCGATTCCCAGCGCACGGCCTCGTCGAACGCGGTGCGGGCCAGGGCGGGGTTCGTGCGCACGGCCTGCCACTGATCGGGGTGGGTGGCGAAGGCGAAGAGCACCGCGGCCAGGCCGTTGACGGTGGTGTCGATGCCGGCGGTAAGCAGTGATCGCACGATGAGCGGTGCTTGCTCGTAGGTGATGTCGCCGCGGTCCGCGGCAGCCCAGATCTGGGCGCCGAACCCGTCGTCGGTCAGCACGTCGCGGGCGCACTGGGCGTTGATCCAGTCCATCAATTCACCGATTCGGCCGGCTCCTCGTTGGACCAGACTGTTTGTGGGTCCGAACGCGTTGAAGGTGTGGTCGCCGTACGGGAGGAGGTTCTCCCTTCCGGCGTCGGGGAGTCCGACGGCGTCGGGAAACACGCGGAGCGGAAAGGCCGCGGCCAGGTCTGCTGCGGCATCGAATGTCGTCCCACCCGCGAGCACCTGGTCAACGAGCGCGTCGGCATCGGTGAGCCAGGAGGACCGCAGCTTCTGCAGGGCGCGGGGGCCGAGGATTCGGCTGAGCACCAACCGCGGTGCATCGTGGTGTGGAGGGTCGGCCTCGAGCAGAACACTCGGTGGTCGCCAGGGCTTTTCGTAGCGAAAGTTGCTCAGTCCGACGCCCGCGGCGGATTGGAATCCTTGCCAGTTGGTCAGCGCGGCGTGGACCTGCTCGTAGCGGCCCATTGCGTAGACCCCGTAGCGTTCGAGGTAGACCACCGGCCCTGCCTCGCGCAGGTCTTCTTGGAGCGGCAGCGGATTCTCGAGCACGTCCAGCGCGAATGGGTCGGCTTGGCTCACCGGAATGTCGAGTGCGGCGGTGGTGGTCACGGCAGCGTTCCTTTCGTGTCTAGAGGTCGAGGACCAGGTGGTCGGTGCGGGATCGGGAGACGCAGATGAACATGCAGTCGTCCGCGGTGCGTTCGTCGTCGTTGAGGATCGAATCGCGATGATCCGGGGTGCCCGAGAGGACCGCTGTCTCACAGGTTCCGCAGGTTCCCTCGCGGCAGGAGGACAGTACGTTGACGCCCGCGGTCCGGACGGCGTCGAGGATGCTTGTTTCCGGGTTCACCGTCACCGTGAGGCCGGTCCTGGCCAGTTCGACGTGGAACGCGGTGCTGCGCACCGGGGCTCCTTGTTGCTTCGGTAGGAACCGCTCCGTCCGGAGCTTTCCTGGTCGCCAGCCGATGCACAGCTCTTCGACCGAGCTGAGCAGGGCACCTGGCCCGCAGACATATACCTTGGTCGGGTTTGCCTCGGCGCTGGTCAGCCATGTTCGCAGGTCCAGCAGCCCGAACTCGTCGCTCGGTGCTATCGTGACGCGATCTCGGTAGGTCGCGAGTTCGTCGAGAAAGGCCATCGACGAACGGGTCCGGCCGCCGTACAGCAGCTGCCAATCGAGACCCATCAGGTCGGCCTGCGCGATCATGGGGATCAGGGGCGTGATGCCGATGCCGCCGGCGATGAACAGGTACCTCGGTGCGGGCGCGAGCGGGAAATTGTTGCGCGGTCCACCGACGCCGATGGTGTCCCCCACGTCGAGCTCGTTGTGGATGTAGGCCGAACCACCTCGGCTTGCCGGTTCACGAAGAATTCCTATCCGATACCGGTAGGCGTCCCATCGATCACCGCACAGCGAGTACTGGCGGGTTTCCCCATTGGGCAGCACCAGGTCGATGTGCGCACCCGGTGTCCAGTCCGGCAGTCGTCGACCCTGCGGATGGGTCAACGTCAACGAGACGACACCGTTCGCCGCAGGCTCTTTGGCGACGACTCGGAGAGCAGAATCTGCGAAGGCAGAGGATGGTGACATTGCGATAACTCCTTGATCTTTCGTCGATCCAGAGTCCCGTGTGCGCCCAATCACGCTCTAGTGGAATATCAATCAATGAGAGTGAAAATGCGCAGCCGATCACTCCGTCGGGGCAAGTGATGCGCGGACGGTGCGCGAGATCCCACGGGCGGCCGCAAGCAGTGCGGGGATTTGCGCATAGGCGTTGTCGTCGTTGGGCACGGTCAGTGCGAGTGC
>NZ_JBHUSF010000239.1:0-14369 GCF_042673295.1 Rhodococcus sp. NPDC057014 | reverse complement strand
GCACCTACCCGGTGCCGCGGCCGTTCGGCGTTTCACCGGCCCTGGGCGCTGCAGTCGGCCTGCATTTCACCTGTTTCGGATGACGCGGGCGCCCTGACCCGGTGCGATAGTCAGCGCAGAGTGAATTCGACTGTGAATGGAGCGCTGCTATGGACTCTTTCTGGGACTTTCTCTGGGTGATCATCGTCACCTTCGGCTTCGTGGCCTACCTGATCCTGTTGTTCTCCATCATCACCGACCTGTTCCGCGACCATAAGACGTCGGGCTGGGTGAAGGCGATCTGGATCGTCTTCCTGTTCTTCGTCCCGCTGCTGACCGCGCTCGTGTATCTCATCACCCGGAGCAAGAGCATGGCCGAGCGGTCGATGGCGGCCGCGCAGGAGGCGAAGCAGGCGCAGGACAGCTACATCCGTTCCGTCGCAGGCAAGTCCTCGGCCGAGCAGATCGCGGACGCGAAGGCTCTCCTCGACGCCGGCACCATCACGCAGGAGGAATACGAGACGCTGAAGGCGAAAGCGCTGAGCAGCTGAGCGCCCGCCCCGACGAAGGCCCGCCCGCTCGGCGGGCCTTCTTCCGTTTCCGGCCCCTTCACTCCGCGATCCGGGCCGCGACGTCCCGGAACGCCTGCAGCACGGTGGCGACGGCGGGAACGTCGTCGGCCGCGGGTCTGCGCGCCAGTTCGTAGATGCGGGCGGCCCGCACCCCGGCCAGGGGAAGCTGGACCACGGCGCGGCTGGTCACCGCATGCCGGGCCAGCAGCGCCACGCCGTGACCGCCGGCGACGAGTTCCTCGATGACCCGGAAGTCGTTGATGCGCATCGCCACGTGCGGCTGCACACCGGTCGCGGCGGCCACCGACATCAGCACGTCGTCGACGGGGAACCCGCCGCGCACACTGATCCACCGCTCGTCCGCCAGCTGGTCCGGGCGGACCGCATCCTGTCCGGCGAGCGGATGGCCGGGCGGCAGGATGAGGTCGATGGGCTCGCGCATCAGCGGCTCGGCCGTCACTCGCGGCGACGACGTGTCCGGGGCCCGCTCGTCGCGGTGGGTCAGCACCACGTCGTAATCGGCGAGCAGTGCGGGCACCGCGGCCGCGGGCAGGTCCTCGTCCCGTGCCTGCACATCCACCCCGCTGCCCGCGAGCGCGTCCAGCAGTCCGGGCAGCAGCAGCGCGGCACCGGACGGGAACAGCGCCACCCGCACCCGGCCGCGCGGCGAACCGCGGTAAGCGCTCATCTCCGCCGCCGCGCGGTCCAGGGCGGCCACGACGTCGTCGGCGCGGACGACGAGGGCCTGACCGGCATCGGTGAGCCGCAGCCGGCGGCCCGCAGGCTCGAGCAGCGTCACCCCGGCCTCCCGCGAGAGGATCTTGAGCTGCTGCGACACCGCCGACGGCGTCATCGACAACGCCCGCGCGGTCGCCGCCACCGTCCCGCGATCCGCCAGCTCGCGGAGCACACGCAACCGGGTCGCGTCCATGTAGCAAAACTACATCGATGATGCACTTTTATGCGCTTGTCCTGATTGTTTCCCGCCCTCACGATGGAAGGCATGACCTCCCGCGACCGGCTGCTCGGACTCACCGTCGTCGTGCTCTGGGGGCTCAACTTCCTCGCCATCCGCGCCGGCCTCGACCACTTCCCGCCGTTCTTCTTCGCGGCGCTGCGATTCTTCGTCATCGCGATCCCGGTGATCCTGTTCGTTCCCCGTCCACAGGTCCCGCCGAAGTGGCTGCTCGTGTACGGCCTCGGGTTCGGCGTCGGCCAGTTCGCGTTCCTGTTCTGGGCCATGCACGTGGGGATGCCGACCGGACTGGCGTCGCTGGTGCTGCAGTCCTCGGCGCCGTTCACGGTGCTCCTCGGCGCAGTCCTGCTGCGGGAGCGGCTGCGGCCGACGCAGGTCGGCGGACTGCTCGTCGCGATGGCCGGGATGACCCTCATCGGCTGGGACCGCGCCCAGCACGCCGCGCTGCTGCCGGTGGCCCTCACCCTGCTCGCGGGACTGTCGTGGGCGCTGGGCAACATCGGCAACCGCAAGGCCGCGTCGGACCAGCCGATGCGCCTGATGCTGTGGATGTGCGTCATTCCGCCGCTGCCGATGCTGGCGCTGTCGCTCGGGGTGGAGGGCCCGTCGGCGGGCTGGGACTCCCTGACGTCCTCGCTGCACGGCACCGGCCCGCAGGCGCTCGCGGGCCTCGCCTACATCGTGATCCTCGGCACGGTCGCGGGCTCCGGTCTGTGGACGGCGCTGCTCAGCCGCTACCCCGCCGGGACGGTCGCGCCGTTCTCGCTGCTGGTCCCGATCGTCGGGATCGGGGCGTCCTGGCTGGTGCTGCACGAGGAGCCGAGCGCCCTGTCGCTGATCGGCGGGGCCGTCGTCATCGCCGGTGCCGCCGCCACCCAGGTGAGCGCCACAGTGCGCCCGAGCACACTTTCGCACTCACGTGCGCCCGCGCGAGTCGGCGTCTGACCGGACCCTGTGCAAAACTCGCGGAGTGAGTACTGGAACTGGGATCACGACGCGCGGCAAGGTCGCCCTGCGCGCAGCGGCCGCGGCCTCGTGGGCGTCGCAGAAGGCCGGCCGCGGCAAGGGCTCGATGATCGGCGGCCTGATCGCCCTCAAGATCGACCCCACACTGATGGAACAGCTCGGCGCACACCGGCGCACCGCGGTGATCACCGGCACCAACGGCAAGTCCACCACCACCCGGATGACCGCGGCGGCGCTGTCCACCCTCGGTGAGGTCGCGACGCAGGCGGACGGCGCCAACATGGACGCCGGCATCGTCGCGGCGCTCAGCACCCGCGTCCACGCGCCCCTCGCCGCCCTCGAGGTCGACGAACTGCACGTCCCGCACGTCAGCGACGCCGTCAACCCCGAAGCCCTCGTTCTGCTCAACCTCAGCCGCGACCAGCTCGACCGCGTCGGCGAGATCAACATGATCGAACGCAAACTCCGCGCATGCGTCGCCGCGCACCCGGAGTCCGTCGTGATCGCCAACTGCGACGACGTCCTCGTCACCTCGGTCGCCTACGACGCGAAGAACGTCGTCTGGGTCGCCGCGGGCGGCGGCTGGGCCAGCGACGCCGCCAGCTGTCCGCGCACCGGCGAACCCATCGTCTGGGAGGGCTCGCACTGGCGCAGCACCGGCTCCGACTTCGCGCGCCCCACCCCCGACTGGTGGCTGGACGACGAAAACCTGTACGGGCCCGACGGTCTGAAGATCCCGATGACGCTCGCCCTGCCCGGGCGCGCCAACCGTGGCAACGCCGCGCAGGCCGTCGCGGCGGCCGTCGCGATGGGCGCGAAGGCGGAGGACGCGGTCGCCGCCGCGGCCACCGTGCGAGAGGTCGCGGGCCGCTACAGCACCGTCGAGGTCGGATCGCACTCCGTGCACATGCTGCTCGCGAAGAACCCCGCCGGCTGGCAGGAAGCGCTGTCGATGATCGACCCCACCGTCGACGGGCTCGTGATCGCCGTCAACGGGCAGGTCCCCGACGGCGAGGACCTGTCCTGGCTGTGGGACGTGCGGTTCGAGCACTTCGAAGGCGTCAAGGTGGTGGCGGCCGGCGAACGCGGCACCGACCTGGCCGTCCGCCTCACCTACGCCGGTGTCGAGCACACACTCGACCCGAATCCGTTGCGGGCCATCGCGTCCTGCCCACCCGGACGAGTCGAGGTGCTCGCCAACTACACCGCTTTCCGCGACCTCAACACCGCCATCGCGAAGGAGGCGCGCAATGCCTGACTCGACCGTCCGCATCGGCCTGGTGCTGCCCGACGTGATGGGCACCTACGGCGACGGCGGCAACGCCCTGATCCTCCGGCAGCGGCTGCGGATGCGCGGTTACGACGCGGAGATCGTCGAGATCACCCTGAACGACCCGGTCCCGGAGTCCCTCGACGTGTACACGCTCGGCGGCGCCGAGGACTCCGCGCAGCGCCTCGCCACCCGGCACCTCGCCAAGTACCCCGGACTGCAGAAGGCCGCCGAACGCGGCGCCCCCGTCCTGGCGATCTGCGCCGCCATCCAGGTGCTCGGCAACTGGTACGAGACGTCGAGCGGCGAACGCGTCGACGGTGTGTCGATGCTCGACGTCACCACGTCCCCGCAGGCGACGCGGTCCATCGGCGAGGTGATCACGACACCACAAATGGACGGCTTGACGCAGCCGCTGACGGGGTTCGAAAACCACCGCGGCGGAACCACACTCGGTGCCGACGCCCGCGGTCTCGCCCGGGTCACGCACGGCGTCGGCAACGGCGTCGGGGACGGGCTCGAAGGCGTCGTGCAGGGTTTCGTGATCGGCACGTACATGCACGGACCCGCGCTCGCCCGCAACCCCGAACTCGCCGACCTGCTGTTGAAGCGGGCACTGGGCGTCGACGAACTCGCGCCCCTCGACCTGCCCGAGGTCGAGCAGCTGCGCCGGGAGCGCCTGCGCGTCTAGGTGAGCGCCAAAGCGTGGTCCCGCACGCTTTTCCACTCACCTGGGCAGGTGAGCGGGAAAGCGTCCCCGGACACGCTTTTTCACTCACGTGGGCAGGCGGGACAGCGGTGCGTCGTGTCGGCCCAGCCCTCGCGGACCAGCACCCGGCGCACCTCCTCGAACACCCCGCACGGGTCGCGGGTGGTCTCGTCCCACCCGTAGACCAACCGCGGACGGTCGGCGAGTTCTGCGGCATTGTCACGCCGACGGTCACGGAAGCGGGACTGCCGGCCGCTGTGGTACTGCTGCCCGTCGAGCCGGACGATCAGCGGGACTCCCGTCGGGCTGTAGTCGACGTCCTCGTACAGAATCCGGCCGTCCACGACGTGCGGCATCTGGCGTTTCCCCGTCGGCAGTCCGTGCGACCTCTCGACGTCGAGCGCGTACCGGTGCTCGAGGACTGATTGGACGCCGTCGCCGAGCAGCGTCACGGCATCGGCGATGTCCGTCGCGTGCCGGTACGGGCGCCGCAGCTCGAGTTTCCGACGGAGGGCGTCGGCGTGGACCTTGCCGTTGGTGGCAGCTTCGATCAATCGCGCGGCCGCTTCCTTCGGGGTTTCCTCGAACACAGCGAGGTCGAACACCGTGTCGGCCTTCGATGTTCGGGGTTGGCGAAACGGGACGGCGATGTGCCCGAACGCCCGGGACCGATGGACCACGACGCCGCCGTGCACGAGGGCGTTGCCGGCGGAGGTCGGGCGTGGACCGGTCTGGCGGCTGAGGATCGCGCGACCGTCGCCGTAGAGAAGCGCGGCGGACAGGGCCATCGGGCGCGTGAGCGGACCGTTGGTCACCGCGATGACCCGGGGTAGCACCCTCAACCATTGGCCGGTGACCACCCGGTGCCGCAGTGCGGTGGCACTGACGCCGTGCGCCCGCAGTTGTGCCGTGGTGACGACGCCGTCCTGGGCGTCGAGAAGTGCTTGCCAAGTGTCGTGTTCCATGCCGGAAACGGTGTCGGGCCGCCCCGACACGGATCGGTCCTGCAGACCCAGTTATCCACAGGCTGTGCATAACCCAGGTGAGTGACGAAGCGTCCCCGGCGACGCTTTGCCGCTCGCGCATCAGTGCAACCGGACAGTTGCATAAAGTGAGCGGCATGTGCAACCATAGAGTTGCAGAACAGCCCACAAGGAAGGTGGCCGTCATGGACGCATCGAGCAGCATCACCCGGACCGTTGTCGTGAACGCCCCGAGATCGGCGGTATGGGCGGCGATCACGGATCCCGACAAGATCAGTCAGTGGTTCGGGCAGCGCACGTCGCTCGATCTCAGCGTCGGCGGCGAGGCCGCGTTCACGTGGGACGAGCACGGCACCGCCCGCGCCGTCGTGACGGAGGTGGACGAACCGAACGCGTTCGGCTTCCGCTGGGCCGCTGACATCGACGCCGACCCGGTGATCGGCAACTCGACCGTGGTGCGGTTCACGCTCTCCGAGCACGCCGCCGGCACCGAACTGACCGTCGTCGAAACCGGATTCGACACCCTCGACCGCGACGTCGCCGACCAGAAGCGGGCCCGCGAGGCCAACGTCCAGGGATGGCACACCGAACTCGACGAACTGGTCGCGTACCTGCACGGCGTGAAGGCATGACGGTGGGCACGTATGCCGAACTGGCCTCGGTGTTCGCGGCGCTGTCCGACGAGACTCGCTGGGAGATCCTGGCCGAGCTGGGACGATCAGACCAGTCGGCGTCGTCGCTGGCCACGCGACTTCCGGTGTCGCGGCAGGCCATCGCGAAGCACCTGACCGCGCTGCAGGCGTGCGGGCTGGTCGAGTCGGTGAAGGTGGGCCGCGAGATCCGCTACCGCGCGCTGGGCGCCGAACTGAACAAGACGGCGCGGACGCTGGAGCGGATCGGGGCCGAGTGGGACCGTCGACTGGCGGCGATCAAGGCGATCGCGGAATCGATGGAGGAGTAAAGACCCCCAGACAGGGGTTCGGCCGGGAATGCTTCTGCATTCTCGGCCGGATCTCTGCTTCTCGAGTTTTCTCTGCTCACAGGTACATTTCCTCGATCCGCATCACTGACGATACACGCGAGTGATCTACGTCACAAGGGGTTCCATCGGACTTTTCTTCGCCCGATCGTGCCCGGGCAGGGCCAGGGACACCGTGAACACCAGGACCGCCAGCACGGCGCACACCCCGTAGGCGATCGAGAATCCGGCGGCGGACGCGACCCCGCCCACCATGCTCGCCGCCAGGACGGTCGCGACGACCGCGCTGCACGTGGTCGTGCCCATCGTCCGCAACAGCACGTTGACGCCGTTGGCCGCCGCCATCTGCGTGGACGGCACCGCCCGGACGATCAGCATCGGCAGCGTGCTGTACACCAGCGCCGTTCCGATGGCTGCGACGGCGAGCGCCGCGATCACCAGCCACAGCTCCTTGTGCGGCACGGTGTGCAGTGCGTAGCCGAGCACGAGGAAGATCGCCCCCGACAGAATCGTCACCTTGGACCCGTAGCGCTCGGACACCCGAGCGCCGACCTGCGCGAAGACGATCATCGACAGACTCGTCGGGAGCTGGCACACCGCGGCCTGGAGAATCGTCAGGCCGTAGCCGGCGTCGCCGCGGGGCGCCTGCAGCAACTGGGTGGTGATGAGCGCGTTCCCGTAGAACGAGAACCCGACGAGCAGCGCCATGACGTGGGGCAGCAGCACCGACCGACGCGCCGACACCCGCAGGTCCACGAGCGGGTTCCGGTTGCGCAGCTGCTGATATCCCCACAGCGCGAACAGGAACACCGCGGACCCGAACATGCCGAGCACCGCGGGACTTCCCCAGCCCCACGAGCTGCCCTGGGTGATCGGGACGAGCAGGCAGACGAGCGCGGCGGTGAGACCGACGGCGCCGACCCCGTCGAACCGCCCGCCCGACCGCACCTCCGACTCGCGGATGAACAGGGCGGCGGCGAGGGTGACCCCGAGCCCGATTGCCGCGATGACCCAGAAGAGGACGTGCCAGTTGGAGTATTCGGCGACGGCGGCCGCGAACGGCAGTCCGAGGGCGGTGCCGATCCCGAGCGTCGAACTCATCATGGCGATGGCGCCGTTGACCTTCTCGCGCGGCAGTTCGTCGCGGAGGATCGAGATTCCGACCGGGATGACGGCGGCGCCCGCCCCCTGCAGTCCCCGCGCGAAGATCAGGACGGCGATGTCGGACGTCAAGGCGCAGATCAACGCGCCGATCGTCATGAAGGCGAACGCGACGAGAAGCATCCGCTTCTTGCCGACCATGTCGGCGAGCCTGCCGAAGATCGGGGTGATGACCGCGCCGACCAGGAGTGTGGTGGTGATCAGCCAGGACACCGCTGTCTGACTCGCGCCGGTGAACATCGGCATGCTGGGCAGGAGGGGCACCATGACTGTCTGCAGGACTGCCTGGAACACACCCGCGAACGCGAGAATCGGGAAGAGGTAACGCGATCCGTCGGCCGGCGCGGGTTGCGCGCCCGGGTGATCCGCGAGCGCCGAGAGCGGGCGGGGCAACGAGATCGTCAAATGTCACCCCTCGCGCAGCTGGTAAATGGTTGTTCACCACATTAGGTGAACAACCATTTACCCCGCAAGCCGGACAATCCGCCCTCAGCCGTCGAGCAACTCCTGCACCAGCGGGGCGTAATGCGCCACCACCTCGTCGGGCGTGCCCGTCGCGTGCTCCTGCATCATCTTGCGGCGCATGACGGCGAGGCCCGTCAACATCGACATCACCAGTTCCGCGCGCAGCCGGCCGTCCGGTCCGGGCAGCCGCTCCGCCAGCGTGTCGATCATCTGCGTCGAATAGTTGGCCCGCAGCTTCCGGCTGCCCTCCTCGCTCGGCCCGCTCATGAAGAGGATGTTCAGCGACAGCGGCTTGTACGGTTCGAGCGGCCGCGCGAACATCGACACCATCCGCTCACCGAGGCCGTCCAGCGGACCGCTGAACAGCACCTCCGCGGCAGAGCGGAAGTCGACGAGGGCGTCGAACAGCTGCTCCTTCGACCCGAAGTACTTGATGATCAGCGGAGCGCTGACCCCCGCGTCCTCCGCGATGTCCTTGAGCGTGATCTCCCGGTACGGGCGCGTCGCGAACGCCCGCCCCGCAGCGTCGACGATCAGCGACCGCGACTGCTCCGCCGTCCTCTTCACGGGCGCCGCCGTGCCCGGATCCGACGTCACAGCGTGCGTCTCCCCGACAACGCCCGGCCCAGCGTGAGCTCGTCGGCGAACTCGAGATCGCCGCCCATCGGCAGACCCGACGCGAGCCGGCTGACCGTGAGACCGGGGAAGTCCCGCAGCATCCGCACCAGATACGTCGCGGTGGCCTCACCCTCGGTGTTGGGGTCGGTCGCGATGATCACCTCGGAGACATCGACGCCGTCCTCCTGATTGCCGATGCGCGCGAGCAACTCCCGGATCCGCAGCTGGTCGGGACCCACCCCGGACAGCGGATCCAGCGCACCGCCCAGAACGTGATAGCGGCCCTTGAACTCGCGGGTGCGCTCCACGGCCTGAACGTCCTTCGGCTCCTCGACCACACAGATCACCGTCCGGTCACGGCGCGGATCGGCGCAGATGCGGCAGTGCTCCTTGTCGGACACCGTGCCGCACACCACGCAGAACTGGACGCCGTCACGCACCCGCTGCAGCGCGTTCTTGAGCCGGTCGATCTCCGGCGGCTCGACACTGAGCAGATGGAACGCGATGCGCTGCGCGCTCTTCGGCCCGACGCCGGGCAGCTTGCCCAGCTCGTCGATCAGATCCTGAACCGGACCTTCGTACACGCCGCGCCTCTAGAAACCGGGGAGGCCCGGCAGGCCGCCCCCACCGAATCCACCCGCGAGCGGACCGAGCTTCTGCGCCGCGATCTCCTGCGCCTTGCTCGACGCGTCCTCGATCGCACCGATCACGAGGTCCTGCAGAGTCTCCACGTCGTCGGGATCGACGACCTTCGGATCGATCTTCAGACCGACCACTTCACCTGTCCCCTTGACCGTCGCGGTCACGAGTCCGCCACCGGCCTGCCCGGTGACCTCGGCCTCGGCCATCTCCTGCTGCGCGGCCATCAGCTGCTGCTGCATCTGCTGCGCCTGCGCGAGGAGCTGCGACATGTCGGGTTGTCCACCTGGTTGCACTGACGTGGTCCTTTCTGCTGTTTCCCCTGCCAGCGTAGACCGTGACCGTCAGCGCGGTCCGGCGCCGACGCCGTCGTGGGACTCCCGTCGACGGCGCCGGAGCGCACGGGACCCGGATCAGCCGAGTTCGCGCTCGAGGTTCGCCAGCACCTGCCCCTGGATCTTCTTCAGACCCAGCGGGGCGAACGTCTTCTCGAAGAAGCCGCCGATGCCGCCCGCACCCTTCCACTCGGTGGTCGTGGTGACCGTCGACCCGCTGCCGCTCGGCGCGACGACCCAGGTGGTGACGAGCGACGAGTTCGCGTCCGTCTCGGTGATCGTGTTGCCCGCCACGGTGACCGTGGCCTTGATGTCGCGGGACCGCTTCTCGGTGGCCTTCAGCGTCCACTGCGCGACGGTGCCGGCGCCCTGCCCGCCCTCGAGGACGCGGTAGTCCAGGTACTGCTCCGAGAGGATGCGCGGACGCACCGTCTCGTAGTCCGTCAAAGCCGCGAGCGCCTTCTCCGGTGTGGCTGCGACGGTGATCGAACTGCTCGCGCTGACCTGGCCCACTGTTCTGACTCCTCTTGTACGATTTGTACGAAACTGCTTCCTCCTCCCATCCTGCCTTCCGTTCGCGAGTCCGGGCGATGACGTGGCAATCTATTGTGAGGTAGCTCACTTCGGCATGGTCGCGACCCGCACATTGATGAGACATTTGTGTGAATCTTGGGTCGCGCGCGCCGATATGCGTGGCTTGAACCCTCGGAGAGGGATAGCGTCAAGGTGTGGCTGCCTCTTCGGTTGAACTACTGAAAAGCATGCGGGAGGGTGGACGCCCCTTCCGTGCGCATCGCACTCTGCCCGTCACGGGAATCGACGCTCACCGCGCCGGCGTCCAGCGCCTCCTCGCGTCCTACCGTGCGATTCCCACGGACGCCACGGTGCGCCTCGCGAAGAAGACGTCCAACCTGTTCCGGGCCCGGGCACAGACCAGTGCACCCGGCCTCGACGTCTCCGGCCTCGGCGGCGTCATCTCCGTCGACCCGCAGGCCCGGACCGCGGACGTCGCCGGAATGTGCACCTACGAGGACCTGGTGGACGCCACCCTGCCGTATGGGCTGGCGCCGCTGGTGGTTCCGCAGCTCAAGACCATCACCCTCGGTGGCGCGGTCACCGGCCTCGGCATCGAGTCGACGTCGTTCCGCAGCGGGCTCCCCCACGAATCGGTCCTCGAGATCGACGTCCTCACCGGCAACGGCGACATCGTCACCGCGACACCGGAAGGCGAGAACTCCGACCTGTTCTGGGGGTTCCCCAACTCGTACGGAACCCTCGGCTACTCGACGCGTCTGCGCATCCAGCTCGAACCCGTCAAACGGTATGTGGCACTGCGGCATCTGCGTTTCGACTCACTGGACGAGCTGCAGGCGGCGATGGATCGGATCGTCACCGACCGCGTCCACGACGGCATCCCCGTCGACTACCTGGACGGCGTCGTCTTCACCGAATCCGAGAGTTACCTGACACTGGGCCACCAGACCGACGAGGGCGGACCCGTCAGCGACTACACCGGGCAGAACATCTTCTACCGGTCCATCCAGCACAGCTCCGTGAACCACCCCAAAACGGACAAACTCACCATCCGAGACTACCTGTGGCGCTGGGACACCGACTGGTTCTGGTGCTCGCGCGCCTTCGGCGCCCAGAACCCCACCATCCGCAAGCTGTGGCCGAAGAATCTCCTCCGCAGCAGCTTCTACTGGAAGCTCATCGCCCTCGACCACAAGTACGACATCGGCGACCGACTCGAGAAGCGCAAGGGCAACCCGCCACGGGAACGCGTCGTGCAGGACGTCGAGGTGCCCATCGACCGCACCGCGGACTTCGTCCGGTGGTTCCTCGACGAGATCCCCATCGAACCGCTGTGGCTGTGCCCGTTGCGGTTGCGCGAACCCGCCCCCGCAGGCGCGTCGTCGCAGCGCCCCTGGCCCCTCTACCCTCTCGAACCCAAACGCACGTACGTGAACATCGGCTTCTGGTCCTCGGTACCCATCGTCCCGGGCCGGCCCGAGGGGGCGGCGAATCGGCTGATCGAAGACAAGGTCAGCGACTTCGACGGACACAAGTCCCTCTACTCCGATTCGTACTATTCACGAGAAGACTTCGAACGCCTCTACTACGGCGGCGATCGATACACGGAACTGAAAAAACGCTACGACCCCAAAACACGATTACTGGACCTTTTCTCCAAGGCGGTGCAACGTCGATGACAACCCTGAAAGCTTCACGCTCGCAAGACCACAAGCTGACCATCGCAGAGATTCTCGAAACTCTGTCCGACGGCATGCTCCCCCTGCGGTTCTCCGCCTACGACGGCAGCGCCGCCGGCCCGGAGGACGCCCCGTACGGGCTGCACCTCAAGACGACCAGGGGCACCACCTACCTGGCGACCGCCCCCGGCGACCTCGGCATGGCCCGGGCCTACGTGTCCGGCGACCTCGAGGCCCGCGGCGTCCACCCCGGCGACCCGTACGAGATCCTCCGCGTCATGGGCGACGAACTGCACTTCCGTCGACCGTCCGCTCTCACACTCGCCGCCATCACCCGCTCGCTCGGCTGGGATCTGCTGCGCCCCATCGCCCCTCCCCCGCAGGAGCACCTCCCGCGGTGGCGGCGGGTCGCGGAAGGACTGCGGCACTCCAAGTCCCGCGACGCCGAGGTCATCCACCACCACTACGACGTCTCGAACACCTTCTACGAGTACGTCCTCGGCCCGTCCATGACGTACACATGCGCGTGTTACGAGAACGCCGAGCAGACCCTCGAGGAGGCACAGGAAAACAAGTACCGCCTCGTCTTCGAGAAGCTCGGCCTCCAGCCCGGCGACCGCCTGCTCGACATCGGGTGCGGCTGGGGATCGATGGTCCGGTTCGCCGCGCGCCGCGGCGTCAAGGTCATCGGCGTCACCCTGTCCCGCGAACAGGCCGAATGGGCGCAGAAGGCCATCGCCGAAGAGGGGTTGTCCGACCTCGCCGAGGTCCGGTTCTCCGACTACCGCGACGTCCCCGAGACCGGCTTCGACGCCATCTCCTCCATCGGCCTCACCGAGCACATCGGCGTCGGCAACTACCCCGCCTACTTCGGACTGCTGCAGAGCAAACTCCGCGAAGGCGGCCGCCTCCTCAACCACTGCATCACCCGCCCCGACAACCAGAGTCAGGCCCGCGCAGGCGGATTCATCGATCGGTACGTGTTCCCCGACGGCGAACTCACCGGCTCCGGACGCATCATCTCCGAGATCCAGAACGTCGGACTCGAGGTGCGGCACGAGGAGAACCTGCGCGAACACTACGCCCTCACCCTCGCCGGATGGTGCCAGAACCTGGTCGACAACTGGGACGCCTGCGTCGAAGAGGTCGGGGAAGGCACCGCGCGCGTGTGGGGCCTCTACATGGCCGGGTCGCGGCTCGGCTTCGAACGCAACGTCGTTCAGCTGCACCAGGTCCTCGCCGTGAAGCTCGGACCCAAGGGCGAGGCGCACGTGCCCCTGCGCCCGTGGTGGACGTAGGCGGCTCCGCCGCCCGTGAGTGGTTAAGGAGTCTGTGCACTCCTTGACCACTCACAGGCCGGGCACGGCCTCTCGCCGGGCCTTCTCCACCCCTCCCGCACCAGCACGGTCTCCACTTCCTGGGCCACGACGCACGGATTTTTCGTCACCTCGTCGAACCCGTAGACCAGTCGCGGCCGGCCCTGCAGTTCCGCCGCGTTGTCGCGTCGGCGGTCCCGGAACGCGACCTCCGCCATGGCATGCGCGCGGCGACCGTCGAGTCGGACGATGAGCGGCACACCGTGATCGGAGTAGTCGCAGTCCTCGAAGAGGGTGCGCCCGTCCACGACCACCGGTGACTGCCGCCGCGCCCGTGGGAGCCCGTGCGCGTCCTCGACGTCGGTGGCATAGCGGTACTCGAGCACCGACTGGACGCCGTCAGCGAGCAGTCGCACCGCGTCCACGAGCGCCTTGCCGTACCGACGTGGTCGTCGCTCCTCCATGCGTCGCCGGATGTCGCGCAGTGGGATCCGGGCATTGGTCACGAGAGCGATGAGTCTCGTGAAAGCGTCCCGCGCCGTGGGCTCGGCGATCGCCACATCCAGCGCCGTGTCCGCCCTCGACGTCCGAGGCTGGTCCGTGTCTACGGCAATGTAATCGTGCGCCCGCGACCGGTGCACGATGACTCCCGGATGCACGACAGTTCCTTCACGGTGGCACAGACTGACCGACGCGAGGCCCGCACCGACAACGGTCGGCGGCTGGGTGATAGCCGATCGTCCGTAGGGAACGGTGATGTGCACGGGGCGTGCGGGATCGACACGAATCATGTGCCATTCCTCGGCGGCAGTGTGGTGGCTGAGGACTGCGCCCTTGCCTCCGAAGAGCAACGCGGCTTCCAGTGCCATCTCCCGAGTGATCGGTCCGTTGCTCACCGAATAGACACCGTGGAGCACTGCTTGCCATCGACCGGATTCGACGCGGTGCCGGACCCTGCTGCGGGGAAACCCGAGGGCGTGGAGTTGCGTGTGGGTGATCAGGCCGAACTGCGCGTCGGCGACGTCTTTCAGGGCGGCGAATTGCGTGGAGGTCATACCGGGCACGGTCACCGAGACCCCCGACGGGTCTCGGTGTCGCACCTGGGGAAATGAATTGCCCTGTGGATAACCCACAGGTTGGGGATAACTCAGCCCGTGCGTGGTTAACGAGTCCAGAGACTCCTTAACC
>NZ_JBHUSF010000238.1:0-14375 GCF_042673295.1 Rhodococcus sp. NPDC057014 | reverse complement strand
CGATTGCTCGAAACGGGGACCCGCGGCGCGGTCGGACGCCGGTGCCGTCAGTGGGCCGCGACCGCCGCCACTGCGTCGATCTCGGCGATGGCGCCGTAGGGGAGGCTGCTCACCTCGAGGAACGTGCGCGCGGGGCGCGGCTCGTCGAAGATGCGCTCGAACTGGCGGTTCGCCTCCTCGCGCAGCGACAGGTCGGTGACGTAGTAGGTGAGCTTGACGACGTCCTTCAGCTGCC
This sequence comes from Rhodococcus sp. NPDC057014, assembly GCF_042673295.1. Classification (NCBI taxonomy): domain Bacteria; kingdom Bacillati; phylum Actinomycetota; class Actinomycetes; order Mycobacteriales; family Nocardiaceae; genus Rhodococcus; species Rhodococcus sp. NPDC057014. The sequence continues at coordinate 14,140 of NZ_JBHUSF010000238.1, read as the reverse complement.
CGCCGACGGTCGCGAGGCGATCGACCATCCGGTCGACGGCGGCGTCGAGCGCCTCGGTGCGGCCCGGGACGGCGGTGCCCTCGGCGTCGACGGACAGTGCGCCGGAGACGAACGCCAGTCCGCCCGCGACCACGGCCGGGCTGTAGGGGTGGTGGGCGGTGACTTCGGTGAGGGACATGGAGGCTCGCTTTCTCGGTGGGCTGCTCCGGTCACTATATCTTAGCGCTAAACTAATTGACAGGGTTGTGGAATCGACGCTTCGGCCGAACTCCTGGCGCGACGGACCGCCGAGGACGAGATTGAGGGCATGACGAATTCGAACCAGACCATGACGGCAGTCTCCTACTCGTCCTACGGCGGTCCCGAGGTACTCGAGATCCACGACGTGCCGGTGCCCGAGCCCACCGGCAACCAGGTCCGCCTCGTCATCCGGGCCGCCGGCGTGAACCCCATCGACTGGAAGCTGCGGTCCGGGTCGATGGCCGAGGTGATGTCGGTGCAGTTCCCGAAGATCCCCGGCAGCGAGGTCGCCGGCGTCGTCGACGCAGTCGGGCCGGACGCGACCGGTGTGCTGGTGGGTGACGACGTGTTCGGCTGGTCCGACACCGGCAGCTACGCCGAATACGCACTCGCCTCGATCGTCGTGCCGAAACCGAAAGCGCTGAGCTGGACGGACGCGGCCACCATTCCCGTGGCCGGCGAGGCCGCCACTCGGGGCCTCCGGCTCCTGAAGCTGAAGGCCGGTGAGACGTTGCTCGTGAACGGTGCGTCGGGCGCGGTGGGAACCATTGCGGCGCAACTGGCGCTGGACTCCGGCGTCACCGTGATCGGCACCGCGAGCGAAAAGCACCACGACACGCTGCGGGAGTTGGGTGTGACCCCCACGACGTACGGCGAGGGACTGACGGCCCGGGTGCGCGATCTCGCGCCGAACAACGTGGACGCCGTCCTCGACCTCGGCTTCGGCGGACTCGAGGCGGCGATGGAACTGCGCGGGGGCACCGACCGGATCGTGACGTTGTCGGACGGTGCCGCGTTCGGGCTGGGAATCACGTTCTCGTCCGGCAACGCCGGCGACCGCAGCGCGGAGACACTGCGCAGGCTGGGTGCCCTCGTCGTCGCCGGGAAGCTGACCCTCCCGCCGGCCCGCATGTTCCCGCTGGCCGACGCGGCCGACGCGCAGCGCGCCGGCGAGAAGGGCGGGAGCCGCGGGAAGCTCCTGCTGCACCCGTGAGTACTTATCAACCGCCCGTGGTTAACAAGTACTCACGGGTCAAGCGGTGGTGGCCAGAGCGGCGGCGAGACCGAACGGAACCGCCATCACCACCACTTCGGCGATCGCGCGCCGCAGGGACCCTTCCGCGCTGATCCGGTGCGCCCCGGCCTGGACCACCCACGTTCGCCGCCACCACCAGCCGAGCCCGAGAAGCGCCGCCAACGCCACCGCCTTGGCGAGCACGATGCGGCCGTAGCCGGTGTCGAACAGGGGAGTGATCCCGCCCAGCCGGACGGCCGCGTCGACGATCCCGGTCGCGGTCAGCAGCCACACGCACCGCCACGCGACGACGGAATACCGCGGCAGCCACGACGACCAGTCCCCCCGCGACCGGAGCATCAGACCGAGGGCCGCGAGGAGCCCGAACCACACCGCGGCGGCGAGCGCGTGGACGACGTCGAGGACCGAGCCGAGAACCTGCTGCGACATGTGGCCGGTGATCGGCCGGGCCACCAGGGCGAGCGCCGCGAGCACCAGCACCGGGACGGGAAGCCGGGCGTCGCTGCGGCGGAACGCGACCGCCGACCACACGGTGGCCGCGACGGTGCACACGAGAACGGCGAGGTCGACGCGTCCCGCGCTGATCTCGGTCACGTACGCGCCGAACCGCCCGACCGACAACTGCGACAACGTCAGGGCGTCGGCCTCCGCCGCCGTCATCGACAGCAGTACGGCCTCGGCGAGCATCCACGCGCCGGCGATCGCGGTCGCCAACCGCCACAGTCGTTGGTCCCGCACGAGGGGCCGGCTGTCGGCGCGACTCCACCAGCCCAGCGCGGCGAGCCCGAGCACCGCCGAACCGAGCACCAGGCACAGTGCCCGGACAGCGCTCGACGGCGAGGGGTCTTCGGGTTGCGCCAACGCCCAGCCGCAGGCGACCCCGACGAGCGACGTGGGTACGGCGAACAGCAGCCACGACTGCCGCGCCGTACCCACCGCGCTCAGTTCTCGCCGCGCGGCTTGCGGAGCGCGAACCACAGCCCGCCGCCGAACACGACCACCCCGGCAGCGATGAACGGCCACAGCGGAACTCCGCCGCTGCCGGATTCACCGGAGCTGTCGGCCGCGGCGCCGGGTGTGCCCGACCCGTCCTGGGTGAGGGTGAACGTGCGGGTGCCGCTCACCGGGTGCCCGTCGGCGGACGTGACGCGGAACGCGACGGTGTACACCCCGGCCGGTCCCAGCTCGCCGAGTTCGGCGCTGACCGTGGGCCCTTCGACGACGGGGTCGCCCTTGGTCCACAGGTTCCCGTCGGGTCCCACGACGGTCAGCGACGCGAACGATTCCTGCAGCGCCTCGTTGAACGTGACGCTCACCCGGTCCGGACCGGCCGCGATTTCCGCGCCGTTCTCGGGCGTGGACCCGATCACGACGGAATGAGCGAGAGCGGTGCCGGCGCCGAGCATGCTCGCGAGCATCGTCAGCAGCCCGACCGCGATCACCTTCACCGACGTGAACGTGGTGCGTCGTCTCATGATCGACGGCTCCGGACCATGGCGCCGAGGCCGAGCGCCGCACCGAGCGCACCCAGGACCAGTCCGATGCCGCCGAGCCAGCGGGCGGTGTCGTCGGTGCCGGACGCCGTCGTCTCGGTCTCCTCGGACGTCGTGGCACCTCCGGCGTCGTGGCTGTGGTCTTCACCGCTCGCCGCGGCCAGCGTGAGGGTGGGGGCCGGCTTGTCGGGCTCCGCGCCGTCGGGGCCTTCCGCCTGATCCCAGTTGACGACCTCCCCGTCGCTGTACGTCTGGGTGGCCGGGAACGACACGTCTTCCTGCTCCGGCAGCGGTCCGGCAGACAGCTCGAACTGCTGGAATTGTCCGGGCGCGACACCGACTCCGGGGTCGGCGGTCCACGTCACGGACTTCGCGACCTGCGACGTCGGGTCCTTCTCGACGACGGACGTCCACCCCGGCAGCGGCGTGGTGCGGGCCGACTTCAGGTCGGGGAGCGCGACGGTCAGCTTGGTGGTGGACGCCGTCTCGGACTCGGTGGGAACGCGGAACGTCAGGACGGAGTAGCCGCCCTGCTCGGCGCCGGGGGCGACGACGGTCACGTGGGCGGCGGCCACACCGGCCGCGAGGAGCATGGCGCCACCGGCCGCACCGGTCGTGAAAAGGGCACGGGAAACGAGGGAATTCATCGAAGGTCCTTTGAAAGGTCTGAAGGGAGAAGAGGTGGGAATCAGACCGGGACCGGTGGGCCGCGACGCGAAATGCTCGTGCGCAGCAGGGCGTCCACGGGATTCGCGGGACGCGCGGGGAGGTGCGCCGGTTTCGCTGCCGAGACGGGCTGCGGCTCGCCGCGCAGAACCACCCGCCAGACGTGAACGAGGGGACCGTACAGCCGCTCGGCGTTCGCGATCAGCAGCGCACAGACCACGGTGGCGGCCGCGTGCGCGGCGAGCATCGGCACGGCGGGGACCGCCGAATGCACGTGCGAGGTGAGCGTGAGTGCGAAGTGCGCGGCCACCTGGCCGGCGCCGAGGGCCCCCACGAGCGCGAGCGGTCCGTGGAAGCGGGCGGGTAGCTGTGCGGTGACCGCGCCGACACCGCCGCACGTGACGAGCAGCAGGGTCACGGCCGCGGACTCGGGGAGACCACCCCCGCCGATGCCGTGCGCCGCGACCGCGAGACCGGCGACGAGCGCACCGACCGCCGACCCCCGAAGGGTGGCGGTCGCGGCGGGGCGGGCGGGGGACATCGAGGTGTTCGGGTCGTTCAGCGCACGCCGAGGCGGGCGAGGAGATCGGCTTCCACTCCGTCGAGTTCGGACGAGATGGCGTGATGGGCGGCCTTGCGTCGGGCCTGCGGCATCTGCTCGGCCGCGCGGACGGCGGTGTTGAGATCACCGAGGCGGTCGCGGATGGCGGCGGCGAACTTCTGCGTCTCCGCGTCGTCCGGCTTCTGCGCGAGGATCTCCGTGGTGGAGCTTTCGGCACCGGCGATGCGGGCGCTGAGCTTGGCGCCGTGCCCGGTGAAGTTGGCGAGCTGGTCGACGTCGACACCCATCCGGTCGGCACGGCGGGCGTCGATCTGCCCGCGCACGACGGTGGCGGCGCGGTAGGCGATTGGCAGCAGCACCGGCGTCAGTAGTCGTGCGACACCGAGGTACTTGCGGACGGCGGCGACCGTGAAACCCTTCTGGGCGGCGGCCTTCTCCTCGGCCTTCAACGCAGCGATCTGAGCCTTCTCGACCTTCTTCAGCGACTTCAGTTCGGCAGCCTCGAGCTTGCGCCCGGCCTTCGCGGCCTGCTTGTCGCGTTTCCGTTCGTTCTTCGCGCTCAGCTTCGCCTCCACCCCAGCCTTGTGCCGGAGTGCCTTGGCTTCCGCCTTGCGGGTGGCTCGGGACTTACGTTTCTTCAACAACCCCATCGAAAAGACCCCTTTTCCTGGTGTTTCAGCGGAGCCCACGCTACCAACTGCATCCGGTGCTTCGGGATCAGCCTAGGGGAGCACATAATCTTCGTCATCGTGTGTTCCCATATCGGTCAGCAATCAGAACCCGACGCCTCTCCCGGAAAGGTGTCGGGGACGGTGATCGATGCCAGCGCCCTGACGCGGTGCCGTCACCGGGTGCACCTCGACGCGGCGTTCCCCGAACAACTCGCGGCCGCGCCGGAGGACCCGGGCGTCCGCCAACGTCAGGATGCCGCCGCCGCCAAGCGCGAAGACGTCCGCCGGATCCTCACCGAGCACGCACCGGAACGGTGGGTGCAGATCGACCCCGAGCAGAGTCTGCGCCGGCGCGCCGAGGACACCCTCGCCGCATGCGAGGCGGGTGCGGACCGTATCTGGGGAGCCGTGCTCCCGCTCGACCGCGACGCCGGCCGGAGGGCGCGCTGCGAGATCCTCCTCCGCGACGAGGACCACGGTGGGTACATCCCGGTGATCGTCGTCAACCACAAGGTCACCGATCCCGGCCGCGGCGCGGTGACGTCGGGAATGTTCGAGTGGAAACCGCAGGAGGACGTGGCGCGGAAACCCCGCAGCCAGGTCCGCGACCAGATGCGCGTCGCGCAGGTGTACCGGATGCTCGAGCGGCACGGGCTGGCGAGTCCCGCCCTCGTGGCCGGCGCCATCGGGTACGGCTCCGACGTCATCTACGTGCACGACCTCACCACCGTCCTCGACGACTACGACGAACGCTTCGCCGACCGGCTCGCCGTCGCCCGCGGCGAATCGGCGACCGTGCCGTCGAGGATCGGCGAATGCCGTTCGTGCCCGTGGTGGCCCGGGTGCGAGGAACAACTCACGCAAACCCACGACGTGAGCCTGGTGGCGACCGGTTCGCGGGCCGACATGCTGCGCGACGCCGGATGCCACACCATCGACGACCTCGCGGCGTGGGACCGCGAACCGCTCGAGGACTGGCCGCACGGCGCGTTCGAGGACGCCGTCGTCACCGCCAAGGCCTGGCTCGCGGGGGCGCCGCTGGTGCGCCGCTTCCCCGAGATCCGGGTGACGCGCGCCGACGTCGAGGTCGACGTCGACATGGAGAGCTACCAGGAGCACGGCGCCTACCTGTGGGGGACGCTGCTCAACGTGGACGGGGTGTCCGCGTACCGGCCGTTCGTCAGCTGGGATCCGGTGCCGACGCAGGACGAGGCACGGTCGTTCGCGGAATTCTGGACGTGGCTGATGGCCGAGCGGGAAGCGGCGGCACTGAGCGGCAGGACCTTCGCCGCATACTGCTATTCACGGTCCGCGGAGGACAAATGGTTGCTGGACTCCGCCCGCCGATTCGCCGGGACGCCCGGCATCCCCACCGAGGCCGAGATCCGCGAATTCATCGACAGCCCACAATGGGTCGACATCTACCAGGCCGTCAGCGACCAGTTCATCTGCCCCGGCGGCAAGGGCCTCAAGAAGATCGCCCCCGTCGCCGGATTCCGGTGGCGCGACGCCGACGCCGGCGGCGAAGCATCCATGAGCTGGTACCGCGAAGCCGTCGGCTACGACGGCGAACCCGACCTCACCCAGCGCGAACGACTGCTGCAATACAACGAGGACGACGTCATCGCCACGAAAGTCCTACGCGAATGGATGTCGGATCGGGCCGAGAACGAGATCCCGCTCGCCTCCGACCTCTAGGCTGCACAGCAGGGGCCCGAGACGGTAGGGGTGGTCAGGTGGAGGTTCCGAAGACATCCACGACGCTGCGGTTCGCGCTGCTCCTCACCGCCGCGGGCGGCTTCCTCGACGCCTACACCTACATCAGCCGCGGCGGCGTCTTCGCGAACGCCCAGACCGGCAACGTCATCCTCATGGCCATCGACCTGTCCGAGCGGCACTTCCACGCCGCACGCGCACACCTGTGGCCGATCCTCGCGTTCATCGTCGGCGTCGCATTCGCGCACCTGCTCAAGGGCGAACTCGCCCACAGCGTCTTCGACCACCCGATCCGGATCGCGATGGTCGCGCAGATCGTCGTCCTCGTCGCGGTCGCGTTCGTCCCCCCGGACGTCCCCAACGCACTCGTCACCGTGCCCATCGCGTTCGTCGCCGCCATGCAGTTCGGCCTGTTCCGCACCATCGGATCGCTGTCCTACATCGCCGTCGCCACCACCGGCAACCTCATGCGCTTCACCGAAGCGGCGTACGCCGGATTCATCGAGAAGGTCCCCGAATCGCGCCAGCACACCCGGGTGTACGCCGCCATCGTGAGCAGCTTCGCCGGCGGCGCCGTCATCGGAGCATTCGCCACCCGCTACTTCGGCGGATCCGCCGCCTGGATCCCCGCCGCCCTCCTCGCCGTCGCCCTCATCCTGTTCTACGTCGACGACGTGCGGCGCCGCCGCCTGTGAGCGGTTGACGAGTCCAGGGACTCCCTACGCACGCACGGGTGGCGAAGCCGCTACTGGTGAACGTCCCTGCCGCGTACCACGAGCGGAAACCCGTCCTTACCCTCGGTCGGTGTGTCCTGGAACAGAAATGCCGCGAACCCCAGGACCCAGCACCGCACCAGAGCGCCGAAGGTGGGCCATCGACCGTCCGCTGGTCGGATGACGCACAAACCGAGAAGCCACTTGCCCAGAGTGACGTGATAGATCGATTGAACAACGGTGCGGTGCATGAAGGACAACAGCATCCACGTGCCAACGGCGACAGCAAGCGCCACCATGGAGTCCTCGGGTGGAAGTACAGCGCCCCCGACGCTATCGGCGAGAACGGCGACGCCGAGATGGAGGCCGGCATCGATCACGAATGCCAACGTGCGACGGAGTCGGCGAGGCGACGGGTATCGCTCAGGGCCTACCGGAACCGGCCCCCGCGCATCGAGTGTCCAGGCTTCGCTCACGATTGTGTGTCCCCATCCGGCTGCCCGCTGAGATCGGCGATCGCATCGTCGAGCCCTGTTCGCGAAAGTGCCTCATCCACGATAAATCCGGGTGCCCGGTTGGCTCCGACCGTCGCATTCTGCGCCTCGGCGCCGACGTATCCCGTGACGACACCGCGAGGGTCGTACATCTTCTCGATGCCGACGACACCGTTGAGCGCACCTTTGACGGTCCCGCTGACTACACCCTTCGCGCCGGCCTCGGCGATGTTACCGAGGTCGTATCCGTCGCGTCGTCCTTCCTTGTTCTCGTACACCTGGACTGCAGTCTCCAGAATTGCTTGAAGGCCGGCACCCTGTGCCGCGCCCTTCAGAGCGCCGACGGCGGCGCGTCTGAGGATCGAGGTGATCAGCTGCCGCATGATCATCCGTACGGTGACCTGCGTGGCGGTCTCCGCCGCGAACGCGGCCGGACTTGCCGCACCGAACGTCATCGCGCTGGCCACGGCCACCGCGACGAGTTCGGCCGCCAGCACCACCAGCGCCGCGATGATCGACAGCTTCGCGACCCGGACGTCGTCGGCCGACCAGTCCAGCATGTCCCCGAGTTCGTGGAACAACTCCGACAACTCGCGCAACGCACCGTCCGCACCGATCCGCGCCCACTCCTGCGCCATCGCCGTCTCGACGTCACCACTGACACCGGACAACGCCGACCGGATCGCGGCATCGGCCTCGTCGATGATCTCGTCGAGCGAGGTGCCGGCGTCCTTCCACCCCTGCCCGAGCCGTTCCATCGCCGTCTCGTCCGCATCGGGCCAGTCCGCCCCGACCACCTTCTCCGCCAACCAGCGGACCCCGCACGGAACCTCGATGCCCATCAGAACAGCCCGGCGAGGCTGGACGCGGTGCCGCGGTCGGTGTCGTCGAACGAGTCGGCGGTACTCCGGAGCTTCGACCCGACCGCCGCCAACGCGGCGACCGCGAACCCCAGCGAGTGTTCGGCCGCGTCCGCGGACGGCAGATACCCGCTCGCGAACGCCGTCCCGGTCTCGTCGGCGCCCCAGCACTCACCCTCACCGTCGAGGGTCGCGGTCAAGGTGGCGGCGACCTCGGCCATCCGCTGCGACAGGGCGTCGAATCGGGGTGCGACGCCGCGCAGATGCGCCGGGTCCACCCACAGCTGCGCGCTCACTGCCACCCGTCCCGCAGCAGCGGCCGATTCCACGACCCGTCGCCGTGATCGTCCCGGGCCGGTTCCGGATCCGGATCCGACGGGGTACCACTGCCCTCGGGGACCAGCGGCGGGAGGAAGTCCCGCAGGCTCGGCGCGCCGGGAACGAGGTCCGGCAGATCCGGCAGGGTCGCGGTCGCGGACACGATCGATCCCATGATGCGCATCGACTCCGCGTGCGCGGCCACGCCGGCGCGGCGGGCGGCGTCGGTCATCGCGCGTCCCAGCGATTCGGGGCTCGAGCGCCGGAACGCGTCCGGTGCCAGGTGCACCTCGATCACCCCGCCGACGGAGTTCACCACCACCTGCACCAGCCCGTCGGCGGACTCACCCGTGACGCGTAGCTGTGCCACCTGTTGCTGAGCGGCATGCAGATCCTGCGTCTGCCGGTCGAGTGTGGCCAGCATCGAATCGATTTGACCCTGCAGTTCCTGCTCACGCACCCGCAGGCCTTCACGGTCGAACATGAATCCCCCCTTGACGTCTCGCGCCGCACCCAGCCGCAGCACGGTGTGACCGCACGACCCCCACAGTCGCGTCGCGGGCGAACACTACCCCTCACGCCGGCGATGCCGCCACCGAGTCGGGTCCCGTGAGTGGTTGACGAGTCCAGGGACTCCTTACACACGCACGGGCGGCGAAGCCGCCTACTCCGAATTCGCGGGCCCGATCCACTCCGGATACTGGACGGCGACAGGCATCGTCGGCGGCTCGAAACCGGGAGGTGGAACGAGGTTGCCGGACGCATTCGCGGCGAATGCCGGGAACTGCTGCTGCCACCAATCCGTACAGCCCTGAGGAATGACATCACCGTCCAGCCGTCGCAGGTAGTGGAGCTTGGTGATCTTCCAGCCCTCGAACACATTCCACGTCGGCACCCGATGCGCACGAGCGTCCTGCTGGGCGGGGTCGGTGTCCGGAACGCCTGGCTGACCCGGGTCGTCAGCGGTTCGCTCGAGTTCGATGCGGAACGCCATGTTGAGCGGGTTGAGCGAGATATTCGTACCGGCCTGCAGGAAAATGGAGTAATTGCAGACCGTTGCCGCAAGGGAAGCCTCGGTCGACTCGAATGCAGTGATGTGCGCGAAACTTGTTCCCGGAAACTGAGTGCCGTTCTCGGCCTCGTGGGCGGTCATGAAGTACTCGATATCGGGATCGCCAGGATGGGCCTCGCCACCCACAGCTGTGCCGAAACCTGGGTAGGAGTTCTCCAGTCCCACGAATGCTGTGAAGTCGCCGGCCTCGTAGCTTGCTCGTATCAATTCGGCATCCCTGCCGAGCAAGTCGACCCCCGTATCGGCTGACCAGACGTTGGAAAACAGCACTTCTCGGAGTGGCTGCGCCGGTGTCGGTTCATCGCTCGAATCCACTCCGCACCCTGATGCGAGCATCATCGTCGCCGCGGCAGCGCAGACGATCCGCGCTCCGCGATTACCCATCATTGCGGACCACGTCGTCATAGCCGTTCCGGATGCGCTCGCCGTTGCCGTCAGCGGGGTCGCCAAGATGGTTGAACATGTCTTGGTAGCCGTCCTTCGACCGCAGATCCAGATTGGGATTCGACCGCACGTCGTCCCAGGACAGGAGATTTCCGGATTCGTCGAATGCCCACGAATATTCCTGTCGGAAGTTCGCGGGAAGCTCCGGCGTCGCTTGGAGAATGTTGTAGTAGTCGCGGTAGAAGTCCGGAGCTTCCAGTGCGACGGAGGGGGCCGGCCCCGGCGCCTTGCCGATGACGGCGTCCTGCAGGGGGTCGCCACCCGCGTCGATCATGGTGTTGATGAATTCCCCGCCGGGAAGGCGGTCCAGGCCTACGGACCCGATGCTGGTGAGAGCGCCGTAGGCCGCGGCTTTGCGGTCGTAGATGGCCTGTGCTTGTTCGGCCTTGTCGCTGTAGCTGTCCTCTGTCGAGAGGAGTAGTCCCCTGTCCATGAGGCCGTGGATTCGGCCTGCGGTGGAGAGGTCGCCACCGGCCAGGGGTGCCGCGGGGTCGTGGGCGTACCGGCCCTCGGCGGCAAGGATTTCCTGCATCGAGTACTGGGTGAAGTGTGTTCCGGCCTCGGGATCGGTGTTCATCACGGCGAATACGTTCGACGAGCCGCCGAAGTGGTTGTTGTCGGCGGGGTCTGCCCAGATGCCGATGTCGAAGCCGGGGTTCTCCGGTCGTCCGGCGCCCGCGAGGTCGCTGATGTACGGACTCATGCTGTGGGACATGGTCCGAAGGAGGTCCGGGTTGACCTGCCCGACGGATTGCCCGTCGGTGCCGGGGATCCCTCGGAGCGTGTCCCAGTCGGTACTCATGTTCTCGGCGACGGCCGACATGATCTGCCCGCTGCGTGTCGCGGCTTCGACGTCGGCCGGGTTGCCGGGGTCCTCGACAGTGGCCTCTGCGTCGTCGAACCGGAACATCGAGGCTGCCGCCTGCCCGTTGTCTGACCAGTTGTGAGTGAGGACGTCGCGAACCAGATTCTGGCCGGTATCGGGCTGGGTGACCGCGTTCTGGACGGCGATCTTGTCGTCGCCGACGGCGGTGAAGATGCCTTCGGTGATCGCCGTGTTCTCCGTTCCCCGGCCGTCGACCGTGAAGTACTCGAATTTGTGGTTCGGGTTCTGTTCGTGCGCGACCTGGGCGTCGAGGTACTGGCGGCCGACCTCCAGGAGGTGCTGGTCGAGGCTGCTGCCGCTCTTGTACTGCGCATCGCCCGCCTGGACGATGTCGGCAATGGCCTGGTTGTCGGCGACTCCGTTCAGTTCGACGCTGGACGCACCGGTGGGTCCGACCATCTTGAAATCGCGGGTCACGAGATCGTCCCGGGTCAGCGATTCGACCATCCTGTCGGGTAGCAGGTTCAGGCCACCGGTTGTCGGCACCTGCGAGTCGCCCTTGACGGTGGCCGTGATCTTGTCGTTCGACACGATCTGAAGCGAGTTCGCCAGGGCGCGCGCCGAGTCCGGAGGCAGCTTGTCCATGATCTGCTGGATCTCCTGTGGGCTCTTCCCGTCCAGTGACCGGCTGACCTGATTCAGATACTCCATCTGCGACGCAGGGATCGTCGCGGCGTTGCCGGAGTTCACCGCGTCGAGTTGTTCGGAGGTCAGTTCCCCGGCCTCGGTCAGCCTCTGGATCTGCTCGGGATTCAATCCGGCGGGGTCGGAGACGAGTTGCGTCCCGTCGGACGCGCCCTGATCGGAGCCCAGCGCCGCGGCGGAGGTGAACGTTGCCCGCAGCCCGTCGCGAGCGGAAGCGAGTGCGTCCCTGACGGTTGCGTCGGCAGTTTCCGTCGCCGACGCGGCGTCGGCGATGTCGCGTTGCCACCCAATCATGTCGTTCACGCGATCGTTGTCGGGATCGGGGGTCCCGGGATCGGTGACCGTCAGGTCGTCGGCTACCCGGAAACCCGCAGACTCGGCGGCCACGATCGCCATCCGCGCACGCTGCAGCGGTGCGTCGACGTCGTGGAAACCCTGCTTCGCGCGGCCGGCGAGTGCCTCCAGTTGATCCACCACGACAAGTGCCGTCTTCTTGTCGGCATTCGCCCGGTTCTGGGCGGCTTCGGCGGTCTTGCCCTCCCAGTAGGCGTCGTTGACCTTGGTCACGCCGTCGACGTATCGGGTGAAAAGATCTTCGACCTTGGTGCCGAGGGCGATCCACGCGTCACCGATCTCGGTCAGAGACGCGGGATTCCAGGACTCGATCTGGGTGCGAGTGAGACTCATGCTTCACCGCTCCACTCGCCGGTGGCGTTCGCGTACGCGGCGACGAACCGGTCGGCTGACGATTCGTCCTGGTTCCGGTACTCCTGCGCGACATGGATCATCACGTCGCCGGTCTCGCCGAGTCGTTCCTCGATCGCCGGCACGAGCGCTGCATCCACGAGATCCGCGGAGATGCCCGACGCCTCGATGACCGAGGCCATCACGCCTCCTGCGGACGACAGGTAGGGGCCGGCGGCCGGGCCGGTTCTCAGACCACCCGCCTCGTCGGCCAGCCCGTGCAAGGTTTCCCCCAGCTTTTCGAGCTGCTCCAGATCAGCTTTCAACGTCCCCACGAAGCCCCCCTCGTCTGTTCACGGATCGACAGCAGCCTAGCGCCCCGTGAGTGGTTGACGAGTCCCCGGACTCCTCAGGCGCGCACGGGTGGCGAAGCCGCAACCCCGAGTGAGTAGGCGCCGACGATTTTCGGTGCGGCTGTCTCGTAGAAGCGGTCGAGGTCCTGGATGTCGAAACCGGCATTCGTGACCAGGGCGGGGATGTCGCGGGTGAGGTGGCAACCGCCGGCGACGGTTTTCTGGATCGGTTCGAGCCGCCGCTGCCAGCGCTGCACGTTCTCGTCCGGGGCGAGACCGTGCTCGACGAAATGCAGTGTGCCGCCGGGTTTCAGGACCCGCCGGATCTCCCGCAGTGCGGCGTCGGCGTCGGGGATGGTGCACATCGTCCAGGAGGACAGTGCGGTGTCGAAACTGTTGTCGGGGAAGGGGAGTGACTGACCGTCGAGGCCGGACCTTTCGACCGGCGTCGTCGACGCCGCCAGGCGCTTGCCGGCCAGCTTCCAGCCGAGGTCGGCGGGTTCGACGGCGCTCACCGACTCGACGGCCGCCGGATAGAACGGGACGTTGAGACCCGACCCGAATCCGATCTCCACCACGCGCCCGCGCAGCCCGGCGCAGACGCGTCGTCGCGACGGCTCCGTGAACTTCAGCCCGCAACTGATGTCGACGAGCCGCGGAACGATCCGGTCCGAGTAGAACCCCATGCTCACCTCCAGGAAGGGCGCTTCGCGCCCGTGCGTGGGAAAGGAGTCCAGAGACTCGTTAACCACGCACGGGCGGCGGAGCCGCCTACCGCGGCGCCATGCGCAGAGCGCCGTCCATACGAATGGTCTCACCGTTGAGGTAGTCGTGTTCGACGATCATCTGGACCAGTTGTGCGTACTCGGCGGGCTGCCCGAGGCGGGAGGGGAACGGGACACCGGCTTCGAGGCCCTTGCGGTATTCGTCGGTGACGCCGGCGAGCATCGGGGTGTCGATGATGCCGGGGGCGATCGTGTTGACGCGGATGCCGAACTGGGCGAGGTCGCGGGCGGCGGGGACGGTCATGCCGTGCACCCCGCCCTTGGACGCGGAGTACGCGATCTGGCCGATCTGCCCCTCGAACGCGGCGACGGACGCGGTGTTGACGACGACGCCGCGCTGCCCGGACTCGTCGACGGTGTCGGTCTTGGAGATGGCGTCGGCGGCGAGGCGCATCACGTTGAACGTTCCGAGCAGGTTGACGGTGATGACGGTGCGGAACAGTTCGAGGTCGTGCGGGCCCTTCTTCGACAGAATGCGGCCGGCCCAGCCGACGCCGGCGCA
>NZ_JBHUSF010000237.1:0-14418 GCF_042673295.1 Rhodococcus sp. NPDC057014 | reverse complement strand
CCGCCGCACCGCCCGCCGGTGCGGCGGAGACGTCGTCGTGCGCCCACCCGTTGCGATCAGGGTGACGCAAATCCTTCCGGCAACACAGCCCCGATGGTTCGGTTACAGGACTCCACACCGTCTCCGGTATCCGAAAGGCCCACCATGTCCATCGATTTCGCGCCCGAGCACGTGACCGACGCCGAGGGTTCCCCGAACGCGGCGAGCGTCGTCAAGCTGGGCGCCCACATCGGCGCCCGGATCGACGGCGTCCGGCTCGGCGGCAACCTCGACCCCGCCACCGTCTCACTCATCCGTCAGGCCCTGCTCGAGCACAAGGTGATCTTCTTCCGCGGCCAGGAACATCTCACCGACGACTCGCAGTACGAGTTCGCGGAGCTTCTCGGCTCCCCCACGACGGCGCACCCGACCGTCACCTCGCGCGGCACCAAGGTGCTGCCCATCGACTCCGACTACGGCAAAGCCAACAGCTGGCACACCGACGTCACGTTCGTCGACCGCATCCCGAAGGCGTCGATCCTGCGCGCCGTGGAACTCCCCACGTACGGCGGCACCACCACCTGGGCGTCGGGTGTCGCCGCCTACAACGCGCTGCCCGAGCCGCTGAAGGTCCTCGCCGACAACCTGTGGGCGACGCACACCAACGTCTACGACTACGCGGCGACCAGCGCCGAACGCGCGCAGGACGAGAAGTCGCAGGAATACCGCGCCGAGTTCCAGTCCACCTACTTCGAGACGGAGCACCCGGTGGTGCGGGTCCACCCCGAGACCGGCGAACGCACACTGCTGCTCGGTCACTTCGTCAAGAAGCTGGTCGGCCTGAGCAGCACCCAGTCGCAAGCGCTGTTCAAGGTCCTGCAGGATCACGCCATCTCCCTCGAGTTCACCACCCGGTGGAACTGGCAGTCGGGCGATGTCGCGATCTGGGACAACCGTGCCACTCAGCACTACGCCGTCGCCGACTACGACGACCAGTACCGGCGACTCAACCGCATCACCCTGGCCGGCGACGTCCCCGTCAACGTCCGGGGCGAGCGCAGCCGCAGCGTCGCAGGCGACGCGAGTGACTACTCCGTCATCGACGAGCCCTAACATGTCGGCATGACCTTTTCACCTGACACCCGCATCGCCGTCGTCACCGGAGCGAGCTCCGGAATCGGCGAAGCCACCGCCCGCACCCTGGCCGAACAGGGATTTCATGTGGTAATCGGGGCGCGGCGACTGGATCGTCTGGAGAAGATCGCCGACGACATCGGCGGTACCGCGCTCGAACTCGACGTCACGGACCAGGATTCCGTGGACGCGTTCAGCGCGGTACTGCCGAGGGTCGACGTGCTCGTGAACAATGCGGGCGGTGCCAAGGGACTGGCCACCGTCGCCGAGGCCGATCTCGACGACTGGCGGTGGATGTGGGAGACCAATGTTCTGGGCACCCTTCGGATCACCAAGGCGCTGCTGCCGAAGTTGATCGAGTCGGGTGACGGTCTGGTCGTCACCGTCACGTCGCTGGCTGCGCTCGAGGCGTACGACAACGGTTCCGGGTACACGACGGCCAAGCACGCGGAGGCCGTCCTGCACCGCACGCTGCGCGGCGAACTGCTCGGCAAACCGGTCCGTTTCACCGAGATCGCACCGGGCGCAGTGGAAACCGAGTTCTCGCTGGTGCGCTTCGAAGGCGACCAGGACCGCGCCGACAAGGTCTACCAGGGCATCACCCCGCTGGTGGCCACGGACGTCGCGGACATCATCGGATTCGTCGCCTCCCGGCCGTCCCACGTGAACATCGACCAGATCGTCGTCAAGCCACGAGATCAGGCCTCGTCCGGACGTTTTCACCGTACGACGTAGGCGACTTCGCGGCGATCCGCCTGTCCTGGTGTTCGAGGAACAGGACCACCGCCCACAGTCCCGCCACGATCGTCACCAAACCCAGCAACATCCATCCCATCCCACAGCCCCCTGCCGATCAACGACTTTCGACCGAAACGGACTGTCGGGGTCGTCCGTCGACCCCTCGACAGCGGACGACTCCCCACAGTTGTGTCACCCGAGAACGCGGCGCCGTTGACGCGTCCTCATTCAGGTAGACGCAACGGAGTCGGCTTCGGTTCCACCGAGTGTGAAGAAAGTTTCAGAGCGGCCGACCCGTAGGTGAGCGGCACAGTGTGCCCGAGCACGCTGTGCCGCTCACCTATGCGAGGGCCGACAGGGACTGCCAGTCGGGCCAGCTGATCGCCCAGTCGTAGATGTCGCCGTCGGCGGCCGACAGGTCGATGGACGTCCCGGTCACCTCGACGGGGTCGCCGTACATCGCGGTGCCGAAGTACTGCTGGGCGTCCTCGAGGGACAGGTTGATGCAGCCGTTGGTGACGTTCGACGAACCCTGGACGCCGATGGTCTCGGGGTTGGCGTGGATGAACTCGCCGTTGTTGGAGATGCGGACCGCCCAGCGTTCGCGGACGTTCTCGTAGAACGGCGGGTTGGACATGAGGAAGTCCTCGTGCTTCTCGGTCACCATGTGGATGCCGCTGCGGGTGACGTTGCGCGCCTCGTTGCCCTCGCCGTAGCTGACGGGGATGTCCATGATCGTTTCGCCGCCGCGCACCACCTGCATGCGGTGGCTGGGGGCGTTCGCGATCACGATCTGACTGCGCCCGACTGTGAAGTTCAGCGACAGGTCCTGCTCGCCGTAGGCTCCCCCGCCGAAGTCCACGCCGTACAGCTTCGCGTCCAGGGCGACGGTGGTCCCGGGCGCCCAGTAGTTCTGGGGACGCCAGTGCGCGCGCGACCCGTTGTCGTCGGGCAGCCACGCCCAGGAGCCGGGGGTGGGCGGGTCGGTCGTGACGGTCATCGCCTTCTCGACCGCCGCCTTGTCTTCGACGGAATCGTGGAACTGCACGATGATCGGGGCGGCGATCCCGACTTCCTGGCCGTCGCCGATGTTGAGTGTGGCGCCGATCGTCTCGTCCGGTTCGAGTGTGGTGAAGCTGCCGTCGACGGCGGCGGACTTGCCGTCCGTGCCGAGTGCCGTGCCCTTCCAGGTGTAGGTGGCGCCGTAGCCCAGCGCCTCCCCGACGGTGAACGTGGTCCGGTCGGGTGACAGCACACCCTGCACGGCACGCCCCTCGGCGTTGACGAGGGAGATGTCGGTGAACGTGCCCTGCGACGCGGTCGCGGAGATCGGCGCCACCGGGCTGACGTCCTCGGTGCCCGACGCCGGATTCTGGGTGACCTCGACCGCCGGTTCGGGAGGCGCGGTGGCGGTTCCCGACTCGGAGCCGACCGTGCATCCGGTCAGCAAAACTACAAACGCGAGCAGCGCCGTCGCGATCAGCGCGACGCGCGACCGACTTGTCCGAGAACCCAGTTCATGCACAGCTAACAGGTTACCTGCGCTACGGACCTGTCTCAGATCGCGCAGCCGACCGTCACGGGTTCGGGTTCGAGCCGGACACCGAACGCCGACTGGACGCCGTCCCGGACGTCGCGAGCCAGTGCGAGCAGGTCTTCGCTCTTCGCGGCGCCCCGGTTGGTCAACGCGAGTGTGTGCTTCGTCGACAGCCGCGCGACGGCGTTCTCGCCGGGATACCCCTTCGAGAAGCCGGACCGCTCGATCAGCCAACCGGCAGACAACTTGGTTCCGCCGTCGGCCGGGTACTGCGGAACGGTGACGTCGCCGAGGCGGGTCTCGATCGCGGCGAGGACCCCCGCCAGTTCGCCGTCGGAGACGACGGGATTGGTGAAGAACGAGCCCGCGCTCCAGGTGTCGTGGTCGTCGGGGTCCAGCACCATGCCCTTGCCCCGGCGGAGATCCAGCACGGCGCCCCGGACCTGCGCCGACGGCAACCGGTCGCCCTCGGAACCGTCGAGGGCCGAGACGAGTTCGCGGTAGCGCAGCGGCTCGGAGAGCCCGTCGGGATGCACGGTCAGTTCGACGGCGAGCACCAGTGCGGCGTCGGAGTGCTTGAGGACGCTCGTGCGGTACCCGAGGCCCAGCGCGCCGGGTTCGACCCAGCGTGCCTCACCGGTGCGCCGATCGAGGAGGTGCACCCGCCGCAGCATCGACCCGATCTCGACGCCGTACGCGCCGACGTTCTGCACCGGGGTGGCCCCGGTCGACCCGGGGATCCCCGACAGGCATTCGAGCCCGCCCAGTTCGGCGGCGACGGTCTGCGCGACCACCTGATCCCACTCGGCGCCCGCCTCCGCAGTGACGAATCCCTCCTCCAGACCGACAGTGGTGTTGCACACACGCACCACCACGCCGTCGAATCCGTCGTCCCCGACGACGAGATTGGAGCCGCCGGCGAGGATCAGCGTCGGGATGTGCGCGGCGTCGAGAAGCCGCACCACGTCGACGAGGACCTGCGTGGTCGGGCACTCCGCCACGATCCGCGCCGGCCCGCCGACCCGCAGCGTGGTCATCCCCGACAGTTCGAGGTTTTCCGACACGAAGGCACCCGAATCGACGAGTTGACTGACAATGCTCACATCCCACACAACCGCAAACGGTAGCGTGGCCGATCGTGAGCCGCCGCATCGAGCATTCGTCGTCCTATGCGTTTCCCGTCGCCCAGGTCCATGCGGGCCTGATCACCGAGCAGTACTGGCGCGACCGTCTGGACAAGGTCGGAGGACCGGGGGCCACCCTGGAGCAGGTCACGACCGGCCCGGGCACCATCTCGGTGGCCATGTCGCAGTCGATTCCCGCCGAGCACCTGCCCAGCATCGTCTCGAAGGTCCGTCCCGGCGACCTCGTGATCAAGCGCACGGAGACGTGGGGCACGCTCGACGGCGATCACGCCGAGGGCACGTTCACGGCCGAGGTCGTGGGTGCGCCCGCGACGATCTCCGGAACCCAGACGCTGAAGGAAGACGGTTCCCGGGCGAACGTGCAGGTCGAAGGCAAGGCCGAGGTCAGGATCCCGCTCATCGGCGGCAAGATCGAGAACGCGATCGCGGACGAGGTCCTCCGCCTGATCGCGAAGGAGCAGGAGTTCACCGAGCAGTGGCTCGGGAGCTGACCTGGGGCGGGTGTCCATTGTGTCGGGTCCCAGCCGGTAACCTAGGCGATCATGGCTCGCCGCATCGACTACTCAGCCCGTTACAAGCACACCCCCAAAGAGGTGTACAACGCGTTCACCAACCGTGACTACTGGGATGCGCGCATCGAGGAGATGCGGAAGTACTCCGAGAACCACATCGAGCACTTCGACGTGAACGACGACGGGATCGACATCGTCCTGCACCACATCCTGCCGCGGTCGGAACTCCCCGAGATCGCGCAGACCGTGATGAAGAAGGACATGGTCATCACGCGCAAGGAGTCGTACACGCCCTTCGGTGAGCCGACCACGGGCACGTACGAGGCGTCGATCCCTGCGGGTCCCGGCAGTCTGACGGGCACCATGAAGCTGTTCGCCACCGAGACGGGGTGCACGTTCCGCACCTCGTCCGAGGCGAAGGTGTACCTGCCGTTCATCGGCGGGAAGCTCGAGCAGCTGATGCTGGTCAACCTGATCGACCTGTTCCGCGCCGAGGCCGAGATCACCGAAACGTGGTTGTCGCAGCACTAGCACTCACAGCACGGATTTCCCATGACTTCAGCGACGCTGAGGCGGCCCCACGGTGTCATCACCCGGGGTACGACAGGCATCAACCGGCTGCGCCGCAGCGACCGCTGGCTCGTCCACGACGCGCTGGTGCGCCGGACGCTGCACGCGTCCGCTGACCCGCTCGTCGTCGACCTCGGGTACGGCGCCCGGCCGCACACCACGTTCGAGCTCGCCGACCGGTTGACCGCCGTGCGCGGCGACCGCCGGGTGGTCGGGCTCGAGATCGACCCCGAGCGTGTGGTCGAGAGCAGGAACGGTGTGAGTTTCGCCCGCGGCGGGTTCGAGCTCTCCGGACTGCGCCCCGTCCTGGTCCGTGCATTCAACGTGCTGCGGCAGTACCCCGAGGATGCGGTCGGGCCTGCCTGGGCGCGGATGCAGTCCGGGCTCGCCCCGGGCGGGTTGATCCTCGACGGCACGTGTGACGAGCTCGGCCGCCGCTGCGCGTGGGTGCTACTCGACGCCACCCGCCCGCTGTCGCTGACCCTGGCGTGGGATCCGTTCGCGGTGGACAAGCCGTCGGACATCGCCGAACGACTACCCAAGGCGCTGATCCATCGGAATGTCCCGGGTGAGCCGGTCCACGCCCTCCTCGCGGCGGCGGATCGTGCGTGGGCCACCGCGGCGCCGCACGGCTCGTTCGGACCGCGGGTGCGGTGGCGGGCCGCCCTCGAACTGCTGCGCGCGCAGGGACTTCCCGTGCAGCCGCAGCGCCGCCGGATCCGCGACAACATCCTCACCGTTCCGTGGGATTTGGTCGCACCCGGTTCCGGCACGAATTAATTCACGCGACATCCCCCGACGCGCCCCGTAGAGTCGGTTCACGAAACATGTTGTGCCGGTGCGCAGGCGAGGGCTACTTCGACTCTGGATCGCGTGGTCGCCGGTTCGAATCCGGTCAGGGACGCAGGTCCCTGTAGCTCAGTGGTAGAGCGCGTCCGTGCCTCCGCCGACTCCGAACTCGGCACGACATGTGTGCGCGCCACCCGGTGCGCAGACGACGGATACTTCTCTGGCGAAGTGCGTGAGCACGCGGTTCGACTCCGCACCCCGTCGTCGCCTCGACCTCGGGTGGCGCGCACCCACGAGCACCGACACCTCCCGGAAGGAGGAACAACCATGAGCAAGTTCAACCCGAAGATACTGCGCCGCAACAAGGCACGGAGCCCCATCACGTCGGGGACGCAACCGTCGGGCCGCACCTTCGAGGGCGGCAGCGGCTACGCCCGTGACGCGAAGAGCGAGCTGTTCCTCCTCGCGGTCACGAACATGGTCGGTGAGCACACGTTCTACGAGTCGGCTTCGGACCGCGACGGACGGTTCGTCGCGCTGGTCCACGAGGTCGCACTGTCGGACCCGGAGTGGACCGCCCGCCTGATCGGGTGGCTGCGCCGCGATGCGCATCTGCGTTCGGCGTCGGTGGTGGCCGCAGCCGAGTTCGTCCGGGCCCGGCTGGGTGCCGGTCTGCACGGCGGCAACCGTGCCGTCATCTCCTCCGCGCTGGAGCGGGCCGACGAGCCGGGCGAGATCCTCGCGTACTGGATGTCCCGGCACGGCCGTTCGATCCCGAAGCCGGTCAAGCGCGGTGTCGCCGACGCCGCCGCCCGGCTGTACTCGGAACGTTCACTGCTGAAGTGGGATTCCGAGGCCAGGGACGTCCGCTTCGGCGACGTTCTCGAACTCACCCACGCGTCGCCGTCGGCGGCGTGGCAGGGCGAGCTGTTCCGGCACGCGATCGACCGTCGGCAGGGGCGCGAGAACGCCGTGCCTGCCGGTCTGCGCATGCTCACGGAACGGGCGGCGCTGGCGGCACTCCCGCCGGAGGACCGGCGTGCCGTTCTCCGGACCCCGGAGCGGCTGTCGGCGGCCGGCATGACATGGGAGTCGCTCGCCGGCTGGCTGCAGGGACCGATGGATGCCGCGGCCTGGCAGGCGGTGATCCCGTCCATGGGTTTCATGGCGCTTCTCCGTAACCTGCGGAACTTCGACGAGGCCGGGATCCCCGACCACGTCGCGGAGCAGGTGGCGGCCCGGATCGCCGATCCGGGGGAGGTCGCGAAGTCGCGGCAGCTGCCGATGCGCTTTCTCGCGGCGTACCGGAACGCGCCGAGCCTGCGGTGGGGGCACGCGCTCGAGCGTGCGCTCGGGGCGTCGATGTCCGCGGTCCCGTCGCTGCCCGGCCGCACGCTGGTTCTCGTCGACCGGTCCGGATCGATGTTCTACAGCCGCGTCTCGGCGCGGTCGGAACTGACGAGGGCGGACGCGGCCGCTGTGTTCGGCACCGTGCTGGCGGCACGTGCCGAGCGGGCGGACCTCGTCGAATTCGGCACGGACAGCCGGACCGTGCCGTTCGTGCATCGGGCGGTGCTGCGGGTGGTCGACAGCTTCGGCGACCTGGGCGGCACCGACACGGCGGCGGCGGTGCGGAAGCATTACCGCGGCCACGATCGCGTCGTCGTCGTCACCGACGAGCAGGCGGCGTGGGGCGATCCGACCCGGCACGTCCCGGCCGATGTCCCCGTCTACACGTGGAACGTGGCGGGCTACCGGCACGGTCACGGGCCGACGGGGTCCGCGAACCGTCACACGTTCGGCGGACTGTCGGACGCGGGGTTCTCGATGATCCCGCTCCTGGAAGGCGCCGGGGACGGCGAGTGGCCGTTCTGAAGGCCCGAGCGGTCCGTCAGGTGCAGGTGGCCAGTGCGTGTTCGACGCGCTGCGCCACCTGCGCCGGCAGGGATCCGCATTCGCCGTGCAGTGCGCGGGCGTTCAGTCGCCCGATCGCGACGCCGTCGGCGACCACCTCGTCGAGCAGTTCCTGCGAGATTCCGCTGGCGGCGAGGTCGAGTGCCGTGCACAGCGGCGTGGTGATGCGCAGCGGGCCGACCTGCTCGCAGTCCTCCGGGCGCAGCGACCGCCGGTGCAGCGCCAACTGCTGCGTCGGCGAGGGCGGCGACAGCACCGTCGAGAGGTGGATGAACCGCGGGTACAGGTGCCCGAGACCGTGAAGTTCGGCAGCACTCTGGTGGGAGACCGCGGCAGCGGCACCGAACCAGGTGCACCACTTCGCGAACTCCTCGAGATCGGAGTGCGGACAATCCTTCAAACGGAACAGGTCTCGCTCGATCTTGACCCACGAGCCGTCGGCGAGTCGCTCGCCGATCTCGTCGGCAGCGAACCCGAGGCGCAGCGCCTGCGCAGTGGTGAAGAAACCCGCCTGAGCCGTCGCGACGCGTGTCAGTTCTTCACCGACACCTTCGCGCTCCGGGTCACCGGGACGTGGAGCCAACCATCCGGACATTCCCCTACATTACTGGGCAATTGTGGCGGGTATCACAATTTCTGCGGATCTCGGCGACCCTCCGCCGACGTATTCACAGAATTTGTTCAGAGTTGTCGGGAAGAATCCGTGTAATGGCAGCCCGAACGAACTCCGCACCCCGAAGTAACCGTGTGCTCGTCATCTCTCTGGTCGTCATCGCCGCGCTCGTGGCGGTACTCGTCGGCGGCGAACTCTTCGTCCGCCACCGAGTGAAGACCTGCATGGCAGACCAGTTCGAGAGCCAACTCGGCTCGCAGGTGGACGTGGGGCTGAGCTGGAAGCCGGTCCTGCTGCAGTCCGTCGACAAGAACGTCCCCTACATCACCATCGACAGCGACGACACCAAGTTCGGCCCCGCCCAGGGAATGCAGGTGCACGCCCAGGTCAACGACATCCGGATCGAGAACACCGCGGACAGCAGCGGCACCATCGGCAGTTCCGACGCGGACGTCACCTGGTCGACCGCCGGCATCCTCGCCACGCTGCAGCAGCAGGCGTTCGGCTCGCTGATCAGCGGTGTCACCGCCGATTCGAGCGCGGGAACCCTGAAGTTCTCCGTCGGGCCGGCCGGGCTCGCGGATCTGACCGTCAAACCGGAGGTCGTGAACGGAACCGTGAAGGTCGACACGGTGGGCGCCGCGATCCTCGGCTTCGGGCTCCCCACCGACCTCGTCGACGGGGTGGTCCAGATCCTGACCTCGAGCCTGCAGACCTACCCGCTGGGCATGCAGCCGACATCGCTGAAGGTCACCGACGACGCCATCGAGATCACCCTCGAAGGCGGCGCCTACACGATGCCTGCCGCCCCCACCCAGCAACAGCAGCAGGAGCAGCAGAGCAGCTGCGGCCTCCTCGTCTGATCGGCGGCCGGGTCAGTCGGGCAGTCCGTCCAGGACGGCGCGGGTGCCCGACAGTCCCAGCCGCGTCGCACCGGCCGCGATCATGTCGAGCGCGGCCGCCGCGGTGCGGATCCCGCCGCTCGCCTTGACCCCGATCCGCCCGCCGACGGTCTGCGCCATCAACCGCACCGCCTCCACGGTCGCTCCCCCGGCCGGGTGGAACCCGGTGGACGTCTTCACGAAGTTCGCGCCCGCCCGCTCGGCGGCACGGCACGCTTCCACGATCGCCTCGTCGCTCAGCGCGGCGGTCTCGAGGATCACCTTGAGCACGGTGCTGTCGCCGACGGCCTCGCGGACGGTGAGGACGTCGGCGAGCACCGCGTTGAAGTCGCCCGCCACCGCGGCGCCGATGTCGATCACCATGTCGATCTCCTGGGCGCCCTGATCTACTGCGAGCCTGGCCTCGGCCCCCTTGACCAGCGAGTGGTGCTTCCCCGACGGGAACCCGACCACCGCCGCGGTCACCAGTCCGGGCGCCTTGACGGGCAGCATCGACGGCGACACGCAGACTGCGAGCACACCGAGCGAGCGCGCCTCGTCGATCAGCGCCTTCACGTCGTCGGTGGTGGCCTCGGGCTTGAGGAGTGTGTGGTCGACGAGGTCGGCCACCTGGGAGCGGGTCAGTGCAACGTCGGACATGCCTGTGAGCTTCGCACAACGCCTTCCCTGGCCCGCTGCACGGCCTAGCATCGCCGTATGAGTGATCCGGGATCGGTCTTCGACGAGGCACGGCTCGAGTTCGACCGGCTGACGACGACCGTGTGGGGGCCGGCCGGGCAGTCCCTCGCCTTCCAACTCGGTTTGCGTCCCGGGGACGCCGTCCTCGACGTGTGCTGCGGCGCAGGGTCTTCGGCGCTTCCCGCGGCCACCGCGGTGGGTCCGTCGGGCCTCGTTCACGGTGTCGACCTGTCCGACGAACTCCTGGAGGTGGGGCGGCTGAAGGCGTCGGACCGCGGGCTGCAGAACATCGAGTTCGTCCGCGCGGACGCCACCACGTGGGAGTCGCCGAGCACCGTCCCGGCGGCAGGCTACGACGCACTCGCCTGTTCGTACGGCGTGTTCTTCCTGCCCCACATGGACGCCTCGTTCACGCGGCTCACAGGCCTCGTCCGGCCGGGCGGCAAGGTCGGAATCACGGTGTGGCGGCGGGGCGCGTTACGGGACTTCGCCGAGGCGCTCCACGACGCTGTCGCCCGGCACCGGGAACCGGAGGCCGACTCCGGCGGGTCGCCGTTCGACGCGCTCGAACACATCGACACCCCGGACGGGCTGCACCAGTGGCTCGGCGAGCTGGGCGCGCACTCGACCGAGGTCCGGGAGCTGTCCAACATCATTCCCGCGACACCCGAGTTCGTGTGGGACCTCGTGATGGGCGGGAACCTGCGCCGCGCGCTGTCCCCGTTCGACGACCGGACGGTCGAGCAGATCCGCCTCGATTTCCTGGAGTTGCTCACCGAGCGCGCGATCCACGACGTCGACGCCGGCACCCTCGTCGGCACCGCCGTGGTGAACGGCCGGAGTGCGACCTGAAAGACTGTTGCCCATGAGCGCTGCTTCGACCGAGGACCACCGGTACGTTCTTTCTCTCGGCTGCCCCGACCGCACCGGCATCGTCGCCCGGATCTCGACGTTCCTCGCCGAGGTCGGCGGTTGGATCGTCGAGGCGGCGTACCACGCCGACGCCGACACCGGCTGGTTCTTCACCCGTCAGGCCGTGCGGGCGTCGTCCGTCGACATGTCGATCGGGGAACTCCGGGAGCGGTTCGCGGCCGTCGCCGCCGAACTCGGTCCGGAGACGGAGTGGACCGTGTCCGACACGGGCGAGCGCAAACGGGTGGTGCTGCTGGTGAGCAAGGAGGCGCACTGCCTCCACGACCTGCTGGGCCGCGCGGCCGGAGGCGAGTTGCCCGCCGACATCTGCGCGGTGATCGGCAACCACCGCGACCTCGAGGCGGTCACCCGGCAGCACGGCATCGACTTCCACCATGTGCCGTTCCCGAAGGATCCTGCCGAGCGCGGGCCGGCGTTCGAGCAGGTGCGTGAACTGGTCGACGCCCACGACCCCGATGCCGTGGTGCTGGCACGGTTCATGCAGGTGCTGCCGTCGCAGCTGTGCGAGCACTGGGCCGGCCGGGCGATCAACATCCACCACAGCTTCCTGCCGTCGTTCGTCGGCGCCCGCCCGTACCACCAGGCATTCGCCCGTGGTGTGAAGCTGATCGGCGCGACCTGCCACTACGTGACGGCCGAACTCGACGCGGGCCCCATCATCGAGCAGGACGTGATCCGTGTCGACCACGCCGACGAGGTCGCGGACATGGTCCGGCAGGGTCGCGACATCGAGAAGCTGGTGCTGTCCCGCGGCCTGCGCTGGCACCTCGAGGACCGCGTCCTCGTGCACGGCCGTAAGACGGTGGTGTTCAGCTAGTTTCGTCGCCGAGGCGGGCACGCCGTCCGGACCCGTCACCGCGGAGAGGTACCGACATGATCGACGTCGCAATCGCACAGTTCGCATCGGGTGCGGACAAGCACGACAACCTCGGGCAGATCGCGACGTTCGCCGGGGAGGCGGCCGCGGGCGGCGCCCGGGTGCTGGCGACCACCGAATACGCGATGTTCGCGCTCCCGGCGATCGACGAGCGGTTCGTGGACACTGCCGAATCCCTCGGCGGTGAATTCGTGACCGGCCTGCGCGAGATCGCCGTCCGGCACGGGCTGACCCTGGTAACCGGGATCAACGAGGCGATCCCGGGCGAGCGCCGGATCTTCAACACCCTCGTCGCGGTCGACCCCGACGGGGGCATCGCCGCCACGTACCGGAAGCTGCACCTGTTCGACGCATTCGGCTACCGGGAGTCGGAGTTCGTGCAGGCGGGGACCATCGGCGATCCCGAGACGTTCACGGTCGACGGCATCACGTTCGGCATGCAGACGTGTTACGACCTGCGGTTCCCGGAGGTGACGCGGCGCATCGTCGACGCGGGCGCCGACGTCCTGGTCCTGCCGGCCGCGTGGATGCCGGGCCCGCTCAAGGAGGACCACTGGACCACGCTCGTCCGCGCCCGGGCCATCGAGAACACCCTCTACGTCCTCGCGGCCGATCAGTGCGCTCCGGTGGGTTCGGGTGCGTCCATGATCGTGGATCCGATGGGCGTGGTGATCGCGTCCCTCGGCGAACGGACCGGGACCGCGATCGGCACCGTCTCCGCCGAGCGCATCGCCGAGGTCCGCGCCAAGAACCCGGCGCTGACGCTGCGCCGCTTCGAGGTGGTGGCCAAGCAGTAGATTCAGCGGAAGACGTCGGGCAGGCCGTCGGACACCGACTGGGGGAAATCGGGTTGCCGCTTGTCGAGGAACGCCGCGACCCCTTCACGGACATCCGCCGACGTTCCGCGGACGTGGATGGCGATCGACTCGGCCCGGTGCGCGACCTCTGGGCTGTCGGCGCCGAGCATCCTCCACATCAACTGCCGGGTCAGCGCGACGGAGACCGGCGAGGTGCCCGTCGCCAGTTCGCGCGCCACCTCGATCGCCCGCGGCAGCACTTCGTCGGCGGGGACGACCTCGCGGACGAGGCCGCGTTCGAGCGCCTCCGCCGCCGACACCATCTTCCCTCCCACGGCCCACTCGACGGCGGTCGAGATCCCGACGATCCGGGGCAGGAACCAGGTGGAACAGGCCTCGGGCACGAGCCCGCGGCGGGTGAACACGAAACCGAACTTGGCTGTGTCGGAGGCGATCCGGATGTCGGCGGGCAGTGTCATCGTCACCCCGACTCCCGCTGCAGGACCGTTGATCGCCGCGATCACCGGCTTCGTCGACCGGTAGATCCGCAGTGACGCCTGACCGCCCGAATCGGGTGGCGCCTCGCCGCTGTCCGGGTCGTCCTCCGTGACGAACGTGTCGCCGCCCTTCGCGAGGTCGGCCCCGGCGCAGAAGGCCCGGCCGGTTCCCGTGAGGACGATCGCACGGATGGTGTCGTCGGCATCGCACTCGTCGAAGACCTCGATGATGCGGTCCCGCACCTCGAGGGTGAAGGCGTTGAGCCGATCCGGGCGATTCAGCCGCACGATCGCGATCTCACCGTCCCGCTCGAGGTGGACGACGCTCTCGGTGGCGATACTCGTCATGAACTGTTCTCTTTTCGTCGTGTGGTCCCGTGCCGCGCGGTGTGTCAGCGCACCTTCGAGAACCGTTCGGATACGTCGCGGTACTCGGATCTGATCGCGGTCTTCGACAGCTTTCCGCTGGGGAGGCGCGGCAGGGGTTCGTTCCGGATCACGACGTACCGGGGCACCTTGTAGTCGGCGACGAGTCGGTCGCAGTGCTCGACGATGGCGACCTCGTCGACGTCGCCGGTCACCGTCACGATCGCGGCGGGAGTCTCACCGAATCGTGGGTCCTTCGCGGCGATCACCGCCACTTCCTCCACTCCCTCGATCTCACCGATCACGCGTTCGAGTTCCACCGGAGAGATGTTGATACCTCCGGTGATGATGAGGTCCTTGAGCCGGTCGACGAACTGCAGACGCCCTTCGCCGTCCCGGGTTCCCAGATCACCGCTGTGCAGCCAGCCGTCCCGCAG
>NZ_JBHUSF010000236.1:0-14425 GCF_042673295.1 Rhodococcus sp. NPDC057014 | reverse complement strand
GGCGACCGTGACGTGGGCTCCGCGGGCGGCGAGTGCCCGGGCGCAGGCCGCGCCGATGCCGCTGGCGCCGCCGGTGACGAGCGCGGTGCGCCCGGCCAGATTCTGTTCGGTCATGCCCGGACCTCGTTCTTCGCGTCCGCGGCCTTCTCGTCCGCGAGGATCTGCGCGTCCGCCGCGTCGATCGACTCGAGCGAGATGCCTTTCGTCTCGCGGGCGACGACGACGGCGACGGCGGTGATCAGGCAGGCGATCGCCAGGTAGATCGCGATCGGAACGGCGGAGTCGTACTTGCTGAGGAGGCTGGTCGCGATGATCGGCGCCAGCGAACCGGCCACGATCGACGTCACCTGGTAGCCGAGGGAGACGCCGGAGTACCGCATGCGCGTCGGGAACATCTCGGCCATGATCGCCGGCTGGCCGGCGTACATGAAGGCGTGGAACACCAGGCCGATGATGATCGCTCCGAGGATGACGGCGTTGTGCCCGCTGTTCATCATCGGGAAGGCGAAGAAGCCCCACGTGCCCGCGGTGAGCGCGCCGATCATGTAGACGGGACGGCGGCCGATGGTGTCGGAGAGCCGGCCGACGAGCGGGATTACCGCGAAGTGCACGGCGTGCGCGATCAGCATCCACCACAGGATCTGCGCGGTGTCCGTGTGGACGACCACCTTGAGGTAGGTGATCGAGAACGTGACCACCAGGTAGTACATGACGTTCTCGCCGAAACGCAGGCCCATCGCCGTCAGCACGCCGCGGGGGTAGCGCCTCAGTACCTCGAAGACGCTGAACGACGTCTCCTTGATGTGCTCGGCTTCCTTCTGCGCCTGGATGAAGATCGGCGCGTCCGTCACCTTCGTGCGGATGTAGTAGCCGACGAGGACGATCACGGCCGACAGCCAGAACGCGACACGCCAGCCCCAACTGAGGAAGGACTCGTCGGACAGCGTCGTCGTGAGGATCAGCAGGACCACGGTCGCGACGAGGTTGCCCGCGGGCACACCGGCCTGCGGCCACGACGCCCAGAAGCCGCGGGATTTGTCGGGGCTGTGCTCGGCCACCAGCAGCACCGCGCCGCCCCACTCGCCGCCGACGGCGAATCCCTGGATGAAGCGGAGCGTGACGAGCAGGGCGGGGGCCCAGTACCCGATCTGGCCGAAGGTGGGCAGGCAGCCCATCAGGAACGTGGCCGTGCCGACGAGCAGGAGGCTGAACTGCAGTAGTTGCTTGCGGCCGAACTTGTCGCCGAAGTGACCGAAGACGATGCCGCCGAGCGGCCGGGCGACGAAGCCCACGGCGTAGGTCACGAACGCCGCGATGATCGCGTCGAGTTCGTTGCCCCCGGCCGCGAAGAAGACCTTGCTGAACACGAGCGTCGCCGCGGTCCCGTAGAGGAAGAACTCGTACCACTCGACGACGGTGCCGGCCATGGATGCGCCGACCACCTTCTTCAGCCCGGACGGCGGGGCTTCCTTCGCGTGCGCTGTTTCGTCGACGCTCATCTGTCGCTCCTCTTCACACTCCGCACCCTTTTGTGACTGGGGGCACAGTTCATTGGTCCTGCCGAGTATTGATGCATATTTGTGCGCACACAATGACGCAACCTGCAACCCGCATGTGCAAGTATGCAGAAGTGACCCCGGAAACGTCCATGCCCAGCGCCGACGACCTCCTCGTCCTGCTCGCTGTGGGGCGGACCGGCCGCTTCAACACCGCCGCCGACGACCTGGGGGTCAACCACACGACCATCTCGCGCCGGATCGCGAGTCTGGAGAAGAGCCTCGGCGGCAGGGTCCTCGTGAAGGCCACCGGCGGGTGGGAGCTCACCGACCTCGGGCGGCAGGCGCTGACCGCAGCCGAACGCGTGGAGGCCGCCGTCCACGGACTCGTCGCCGAACCCGGGGGTGCCGACCACCTGAAGGGCGTCGTGCGCGTGTCGGCGACCGACGGGTTCAGCGCCTACATCGCGGCGCCCGCGGGCGCGCTGATCCGCAGCAGGCACCCCGACGTGTCCGTGGAGATCGTCGCGATCACCCGCCGGGCGTCGCAGCATCGCTCGGGACTCGACATCGAGATCGTCGTAGGCAAACCGCAGGTGCACCGGGCGGAGGCGCTGTGGCTGGCCGATTACACCCTCGGCCTGTACGGCGCGCGGTCGTATCTGGCCGAACACGGCACCCCGACGCGGGTGAGCGATCTGGCCGATCACTCACTCGTCTACTTCATCGACTCGATGCTCCAGGTCGACGAACTCGACCTGGCGCGCCGCCTCACCGTCTCGATGCGCGAATCGGTGACGTCGACCAACGTGTTCGTGCACGTCGAGGCCACCCGGGCGTCGGCAGGCATCGGGCTGCTGCCGTGCTTCATGGCCGACCGCCACGACGACCTCGTGCGGGTGCTGCCCGGGCAGGTCGAGGCCACGCTGGCGTACTGGCTCGTGGCGCGGCCCGAGTCGCTGCGACGACCGGAGGTCGCGGCGGTGGTGGGGGCGATCCGGGAGACGGTGGAATCGCAGCGGGACGCGTTGGCGGGGGAGTGAGCAGCTCACGCTAGCGTCATGGGGTGCGTCCCGAATCCCAGCGGTCCAACATCCAGACCTTCCACGTGATGGACGTGTGGAAGGCCGCCACCGAACGTCAGCGCACCCACGGCGACGTGCTGACGCTCGCGGCAGGGCAGCCGTCCACGCCCGCGCCGCAGCCGGTGCTCCGCGCGACGCGGGAAGTGCTCGACGGGCACCTGCTCGGCTACACGGAGACGTTCGGGATCCTGCCGCTGCGGGAGGCGATCGCCGGATATCACGCCGGCAAATACGGAATCGACGTCGACGCCGAGGACGTCGTCGTGACCACCGGTTCCTCCGGCGCGTTCACGCTGCTGTTCCTCGCCGCCTTCGACGTCGGCGACACCGTCGTGGTCGCCCGCCCCGGCTACCCGGCCTACCGGAACACGCTCGCCGCGCTCGGCTGCAACGTCATCGAGATCGACTGCGGAGCCGACACCCGGTTCCAGCCGACGGTCGCGATGCTCGACGCCCTGCCCGAGCCGCCCGCCGGGCTGATTGTCGCGAGCCCCGCCAACCCCACCGGCACCGTCATAGACCCCGGCGAACTGGCCGCCCTCGCCCGCTGGTGCGACGCCCACGGGACGTTGCTGATCTCCGACGAGATCTATCACGGCATCGGATACGGCGAGCAGGCGATGACCAGTTCGTGGGAGACGTCCCGCGAATCCGTCGTCGTCGGCTCGGTGTCCAAGTACTTCTCGATGACGGGCTGGCGGCTGGGCTGGATGCTGGTCCCCGAGGGGCTGCGCAGGCCGTTGCAGCGGCTGGCGTCGAACATGACGGTGTGCCCGCCCGCCATCTCGCAGTACGCGGCGATCGCGGCGTTCACCGAGGAATCGAGGGCCGAACTCGACGGCCACGTGCAGCGCTACGCCGTGAACCGGGAGCTGCTGCTGACCGGTCTCCCGGAGCTGGGCATCGCCGACCTGGCGCCCGCCGACGGGGCGTTCTACGTGTACGCCGACATCATGCACCTGCTCGGCGGAACCCACGGCGCGACGTCGACGGAATGGTGCTCGCGGCTGCTGCAGGACACCGGTCTGGCGCTGGCCCCCGGCATCGATTTCGACACCGTCCACGGAGACAAGACCGTCCGGTTGTCGTTCGCCGGATCCACGGCCGAGGTCCGGGAATCCCTGGTGCGACTGGGCCGCTGGCTGTAGCCGTAGTTCGCTCTTGCGGCGGCGTCGCAGCAGTTGTTCGATGGACTTGGGCGCACTGCGTGTTCGGGCGCGCCAGGCAAGGAGAACGGCGATGCTGTACGTCGCGTTGCTCGCATTCGTGTTGTGGGTCCTGTGCTTCGCAGACGCCGTCACCACCGACGACGACCAGTTCCGGAACCTCTCGAAGGAGGGCTGGCTGGTGATAGTACTGCTGCTTCCGCTCGTCGGCTCGGTGCTCTGGCTGGTGGCCGGGCGGCCGCAGAAGATTCCTCGTGATCGGCTGCCCGCCGACCCGGAGGAAGCCGAGTTCGTGCGGCGGTGCCGCGAACGTGCGGAGGAACAGCGCCGGCAAGGTTTCCCAGGGCACGACCAGGAATAGAAGGCCTACACTGTGGCTAGGATTACAGTGTTACAAACCAGGCGCGAGGCGACGACATGAGCGACATCAGTCATCCACAGCCACCCCTTCCTGGCGGAGTCCGCATCGGGACCGTGGAACGGGAGCAAGCCGCGGCGGCACTCGCCGACCATTTCGCAGCCGGGCGGCTCGAGACCGACGAGTTCGACGCGCGGGTGCGGGCGGCGTATCTCGCCAAGACCGCCGGCGACCTCGTGCCGCTGTTCGCGGACCTTCCGGACAAGCAGCGCTTCACGTCCGAACCCGAACGGGTGCGCGTGCGACGCGACCCGGGTCGGGAGGCGGCGGCGCTGCGGGTACTCGTGTTCGTGGTGGCGATCCTCGCCGCGATCCTGTGGGTCGCGTTGGTCCGCGTCCCCCCGCTCGTCTTCCTGCCCATCGTCTGGCTCGTGCTCGCCCGGCGCAGCTTCGGACGGCGGTCGTGCCGGGCGTGGTGAGGGTCTGACTCGGGCCGAGAACTGGCGAAAACTACCGCGAGGTCGGTTGTGGCTCCCGTACTCTGACAGGCAGGTTTGACGCCGTCGAGCGATCGAGGAGCCACGATGACCAGCAGAATTGTGCGCTGTGCGAGCCTGATCCCGATAGTCGCGGCCTCCGCGCTGCTGCTGGGCGGATGCGGTTCCGACAGCAGCGAGACCCCGTCGACGTCCGCCAGTGCCACGATGTCGGCCACCGCTGCGATGACGTCGTCGCCGACCGCCACGAGCGCGGCAGGGGCCGCGGCGGTCACCAAGGAACAGGCGGAGCAGACCGCGCTGGCGACGGTCCCGGGCGGCACGGTCGTGAACTCGGAGCAGCAGCAGCGGGACGGTAAGCCGGTGTGGCACGTCCACATCCGCGACGCCAAGGGCTGGGACTACGACGTGAACGTCGACGCGGCGACCGGCACCGTGGTGTCCGACAGCCAGGACGGGCAGACCACCACGACGGCCGCACCCGCCCCGCCCGCCGGCGCGGTCACCCAGCAGCAGGCCGAGCAGATCGCCCTCGCGACGGTCCCGGGCGGGACGGTCGCGAATTCGGAGCAGCAGCAGCGGGACGGTAAGCCGGTGTGGCACATTCACATCCGCGACGCCAAGGGCTGGGACTACGACATCAACGTCGACGAGGCGACCGGGGCCGTCCTCCCCGACAACTGACCGCGGTGGGTAGAACGACGCAGATGACCGTCTCGGGAAGATGGGTACGTTGCCCGATGCCCGGACGGTGACGTCGCCCTAGCGTCGTGGTCATGGTCACCACGTCAGTTCGCGTGTCACGCCCCGGCTTCCAGCGGTGGGCGGCCCGCGCGGGTGTCGCGGGTCCGGTGTTGTTCACCGCGGGATTTCTCGTCCAGGAGGCAGTGCGCCGAGAAGACTACAGCCGGGTCGCCGACCCGATCAGTGCTCTCGAGGCGGACCCGCGCGGATGGATCCAACAGGTGAATTTCCTGGTCTTCGCCGTGCTGCTGACGATCTTCGCGATCGGACTGCACCGCGGCATCGCGACAACGCGGTACGGCTGGGCCGGGCCCGCTCTGCTCGGCGTGGCGGCGGTGGGGCTGATACTCGCCGCGGTGTTCCCGTTGCGCGAAGATCCGGCAGGGGAGCCCTACGACCCGGGCCACCACGTGATCGCGGGGGTCACGTTCTTCTCGTGCAGCGCCCTCGCCCTGGTGGTGCTGTCGCGCCGGTTCGCCGCCGATCCGCGGTGGCGCGGCCTGGCGCGGTACGTCGGGATCGCCGGAATTCTCGGTCTGGGCTGTTTCGTGGTGCTCGGCCGGTTCGCGATGCCGGGCGGCGCACCGTTGCACGAGGTCGCCGGGCTCCTCCAGCGGATGACACTGCTCGTCGTGACGTTCCCGGCGCTGGTGGCGATCGCCCTGCGGCTCCGTCGCCTCGCCTGCCGGCCTTCGGCACTCACCCGGTCGTGAACACCGGCATCTGCACCCGTGTCAGGCAACTCGTGTCGTAATCGCCGGTCGGCTGCTCGAGGAATCCGACCGTGACGGCCGGGGCGCAGTCCGAGGACTGCAGCACGTCGTGGCCGAGCCCGGGGAACTCGAGCACCTCGGACCGCGACAGCGTGCCGGCAGCGGTGCGCGCCTGCGACGGCGGAG
Source organism: Rhodococcus sp. NPDC057014 (assembly GCF_042673295.1). Lineage (NCBI taxonomy): Bacteria > Bacillati > Actinomycetota > Actinomycetes > Mycobacteriales > Nocardiaceae > Rhodococcus > Rhodococcus sp. NPDC057014. Next base: position 8,180 of record NZ_JBHUSF010000236.1, on the reverse strand, counting down.
TAACGGCGTCCAGCGATCCGGTGAGGAGCAGGGTCGGCACGTCACTACCCGTGGGCTCGTGCACGCGGGCGCCGGACGCGGGCACGTCCCAGACGTCGCAGTCGTCGAAGATCCGGGCCGCCTGCGGCACCAGCGACAGCACCGCGTCCGGGAAGTCCGGAAGCACCCGCTTCGCGGTGGCGGCAACCCGCCCACGGTCGGTGAACGCCGTCTGCTCACCGCAGAACACCCCGAACGTCAGTCCGTAACCGATGAGGTCGGGCGGCGTCACCGTGCCGAGCAGCGCGGTCGCGGCCGGGACGCCGTCGCCGGTGGCGGTCGCGTGGACGAGCGCCGGGAGTCCGGCGTAGTTGCCCGGCGCGAGGCTCTGCTGGATGACCAGATTCGCGAACGTGTACCCGTCGAGCACGACGCGCCTGCCGGACAGGTCGACGGTCAGCGGAGCGACGGCCAGGCGGTTCACGGTCGCGGTGAACTCGTCCGCCAGGCCCGGGTAGGCCGCGGCGCACGCAGGCTGCGCCGCACACGCGTCGAACAGTGCCCGGTAGCCCTCGGCCGCGCCCGGCCAGAAGCCCTCGATGATGTTGTTCTGCGTCGGCACGACCGAGTCCAGCACCACGCTGCGGATGCCGTCCGGGTGGTCGCGGAGCACGGTGAGCGCGAGGTCGGTGCCGTACGAGACGCCGTAGACGTTCCACTCGCCGAGGCCGAGAGCCACCCGCAGATCCGCGACGTCGGCGGCGTTCTCCGCGGTGTCGTACGCGCCGAGGTCGTAACCGCCTGCGGAGACCCGGTCGCGGCAGGTCCGGGTCGCCTCCACGCCGAGCGGTGCGGTCGCCGGATCGAGCGGGCTCAGACCCGTCTGCGCCGCCTGGAACTCGTCGATCTCGGGGCATGCCAGGAAAGGGTCGGAATGCATGGTGCCGCGCTGGCCGAGGAACAGGACGTCGCGGTCCCGGTTCAGCCCGAGCGGTGCGACCTGGGCGGCGCTCGCCGACGCGGGCCCGCCCGGACCTCCCGTGAGGTAGACGAGAGGGTCGGGTCGCGGGGTCGCGGACGTGGCACCGAGCCGCGTCACGGCCAGGTCGATGCGTCGCCCGTCCGGACGGGAGCGGTCCTCCGGCACGGTCAGGGTGCCGCAGCTGAACTCGGCGCCGAGGTCCAGTTGCGGCAGTCCCGGGACGTTCGGCGACGGGCACGCAGTGGCGGTGAACACGGGCACCGGATCGGGTGCCGGATCGCCGGTGGACCCGCACGCAGGCGCCAGGACCATCGGCGCCGCCGCCGCGCATCCCAGGGCCAGCATCCGCACCGACACCCGCATCGTCCCGACGCTACGCGGCTGCGCGCCGCCACCCACATACTTCGCGGTCTGTCGCCCAATCTGCCCTGGTGCGGCACCCGCGGCTGGCAGGATGAATTGGTGTCATCCGCGGCAACTCCGAAGGGCGAACGGCGCCGACAGGCGCTGGTCGAGGCTGCCGCCGATCTCCTTCTCGAGGGCGGATTCGACGCGGTCCGGCACCGCTCGGTGGCCACCCGCGCCGACCTTCCGCTCGCGTCGACCACCTACTACTTCGAGTCTCTGGACGACCTGATCGCGAAGGCCGTCGAATGCAACGGCAACCGCGACCTCGCGGTCATGCGCGGCCGGGTCGAGGACGTCACGCACCGGCGCCGCGGCCGTGAATCGACGGTCGACCTCCTCCTCGACCTGCTCGTCGGACCGGCCCTCATCAGTGAGGACTGCCGCGAGAGGCTGATCTCCCGGTACGAGCGGTTCACCGCGTGCGCGCGCCGCCCCGAACTGCGCGAAGTCCAACTGCGGTTGCGCGCGCAACTGGACGACGTCCTCACCGAGGCGCTGCGGCGCTCCGACCGCGACGTCCGGCAGGAGCAACTCCGGCGGCTCGTCGCCGTCGTCGACGGAGCCGTGGTCACCGCGCTCGGCGAGCACGACCCCGACCTGCGGGCACTCGCCCGGGCGATGCTGCTCGACGTCGTCGACGTCGTCGCGCCCGCCCTCGACCGGCCGGACCACGTCGAGCTGTAGCGCCGCCGTAAACTGAGGACTCGTGAGCCGCATCCCGAACGTCCTTGCCAACCGTTACGCCAGCCCCGAACTCGTCGAGTTGTGGTCGCCCGAGCACAAGATCGTCCTCGAGCGTCAGCTGTGGCTCGCCGTGCTGCGGGCCCAGGCGGAACTCGGGATCGACGTGCCGGCCGAGGCGCTCGCCGACTACGAGCGGGTGCTCGAGCAGGTGGACCTCGACTCCATCGCGGACCGCGAGCGCGTCACCCGGCACGACGTGAAGGCCCGCATCGAGGAATTCAACGCCCTCGCCGGCCACGAGCAGGTTCACAAGGGGCTGACCAGCCGCGACCTCACCGAGAACGTCGAGCAGCTGCAGGTCCTGCGGTCGCTCGAGCACGTCCACGCACACGGTGTCGCGGTCGCGGCCCGGCTGGCCGAGCGGGCCGCCGAGTACAGCAGCCTCGTCATGGCAGGCCGGTCGCACAACGTCGCGGCGCAGGCCACCACGCTCGGCAAGCGGTTCGCGTCCGCCGCCGACGAACTGCTCGTCGCGCTCACCCGCCTGCGGGAGCTGATCGACCGCTACCCGCTGCGCGGCATCAAGGGCCCCATGGGCACCGCGCAGGACATGCTCGACCTCCTCGACGGCGACGCGTCCAAGCTGGAGGCGCTGGAGCAGAAGGTCGCCGAACACCTCGGCTTCTCGCACGTGTTCACGAGCGTCGGGCAGGTGTACCCGCGGTCGCTGGACCACGACGTGCTGTCCGCGCTGGTGCAGGTGGCGGCAGGGCCGTCGTCGTTCGCGCACACCATCCGCCTGATGGCCGGCCACGAACTGGTCACCGAGGGTTTCCAGCCCGGCCAGGTCGGGTCGTCGGCGATGCCGCACAAGATGAACACCCGATCCTGCGAGCGCGTCAACGGACTGCAGGTCGTGCTCCGCGGCTACGCGTCGATGGCCGCCGAACTGGCCGGCGCGCAGTGGAACGAGGGCGACGTGTTCTGCTCGGTGGTGCGCCGCGTCGCGCTGCCGGACGCGTTCTTCGCGATCGACGGACTCATCGAGACGTTCCTGACGGTGCTCGCTGAATTCGGCGCCTACCCCGCCGTCATCGAGAAGGAACTCACCCGCTACCTGCCGTTCCTCGCCACCACCAAAGTCCTGATGGCGCTGGTGCGCGCCGGAGTGGGCCGGGAGACCGCGCACGAGGTCATCAAGGAACACGCCGTCGCCGTCGCGCTCGCGATGCGTGAGCAGGGCAAGGAGCCCGACCTCCTCGACCGTCTCGCCGCCGACGACCGCCTGCCCCTCGACCGGGCCGCCCTCGACGAGGCCCTCGCCGACAAGAAGGCGTTCATCGGTGCCGCCGAGGCGCAGGTCGCCACCGTCGTGGCGCAGGTGCAGAAGCTCGTCGACGCCAACCCCGAGGCGGCCGCCTACCAGCCGTCCCCCATCCTGTAGGCGGCTCCGCCGCCCGTGCGTGGTTGACGAGTGCCTGCACTCGTTAACCACGCACAAGCACCGGAGGTGCCTACGTGAACTGCATTTTCTGCGAGATCGTGTCGGGCCGTTCCGACGCCAGCGTCGTGCACGAGGACGAGAACGTGATGGCGTTCATGGACATCCGGCCGTGGACGTCCGGACATCTGCTGGTGGTCCCGAAGCGGCACGCGAGCGGTCTCGCCGACCTCGACCCGGGCGACGGCGCGGCGGTGTTCGCGGCGGGGCAGCGCATCGCGACCGCGCTGCGGCACGGGCCGATGCGGGCTCAGGGAGTCAACCTGTTCCTGGCCGATGGGATCGCCGCCGGCCAGGAGGTCTTCCACGTCCACCTGCACGTGGTGCCGCGCACTGCCGGTGACGGGTTCGGGTTGCGCGGAATGCCGAAGTCGCCGAGTCGGGTCGCGCTCGACCAGACGGCGGGCGTCATCCGCTCCTCCCTCTGAGGTGAGTGGCAAAGCGTGCGGGAGCACACTTTGCCGCTCACGTGGGGAGGGGGCCGTTCTCGTCGAAGCGTCGCTCGGTGATGTCGTAGGTGCCGTCCGCACGGACCCGCAGCAGGGTCGACGCCCGCGTCCCGTACTCGCCGTGGCGAATGAACCGGGACGAGAGGGCGCGTTCGAGTTCGGGTTCGACGCCCGTGTCGGGCAGCGCGTCCCACGGCGCCGGGTCGCTGTCGGCGAGCACGTCGAAGTACGCGCCCGGATCCGCGTCGGGGCTGCCGTCGTCCGCGGCGAGCGCGGCCGCGAACGCGTGCTTGCCGCCCGTCACCTTCGGCCACGGGGTGTCGAGTTCGGCGTTGGACAGGCCGTGGACGCCGGGTTCGACGCGTTGCCTGCGACCGTGGGGCCGGTTGGTGACCCACCACAGTTCCGCGGGGTCGCCGACGAGCAGGTTGAAGCTGCCGTATTCGGCGCCGGTCGCGGCCACCTGTTCGGCGTGGTCGGCGGGTGAGAGCAGGCCGCGGAGGTAGTCGACGGGCAGGGCCCCGCGCGACCGTGGCCCGGTGGCGGGGGCGCCGTCGCGGACGTTGGTGACGGCCGCGAATCGAAGGGCGTCGGAGATGCCCATCCACGTTCCGCCTGCGAGCAGATCACGGCCCGCGACGAAGCCGGCGTCCCATCGCTGCAGCGGTTCGGTGGGGCGGGCATAGAACTCGTCGCGGTTGGCCGCGACGACGAGGGGCAGGTCGGGGCGGGTATGCCAGGCGAACAGGACCAGGCACATACGGACGTTTCCTCCTCGGGTATACGGTTGCAGGCCCGAGCGTAGCCGTGCACCCCCTCTGCCGGGCCGAGGACATACCGCTGGCAGGGGAGGCCGGGGTGAGATGCTCCGCGACCTCCGTGAACACCTCGTCAACGGCCCGTTTTGCGACCTGCCTGACAGCTCGAAAAGCGTCTAGGAAAGGATGGAGCCCACCGTGTGACGGCGACGATAGGAATGGACCGGTGACAGAGACGTATGCCGGTGACACGATCCCGGTTTTCTTCCTCTCGGACAGCACCGGGATCAGCGCGGAGACGATGGGCAACGCCCTGCTCCTGCACTTTCCCGACCACCGGTTCGAGAGGACACTGATCCCGTTCATCACCACGCCCGACGACGCCCGCGAGGTCGTCCGCAGGATCGACGCCACGATGGACCGCGGCATGACACCCCTGGTGTTCGTCACGGCCGCGCTCGATGACGTTCGTCACGAATTGCAGCGGACCCGCGCACCGGTGATCGACTTCTTCGACATGCACATGCAGCAGGTCGAGTCCATCCTCGGCACCCGGGGCGCCCGGACCCCCGCGCGCCTGCACGGCGTGGGCGATGTCAAGCGCTACAACGCGCGTATGCAGGCCGTCGAGTACGCGATCGAACACGACGACGGCCAAAGTGTTCGCACGCTGGACAAGGCCGACGTGATCCTGGTTGCGCCGTCGCGCTGCGGGAAGACCCCGACGACCATGTACCTCGCACTGCAACACGGACTTCGTGTCGCGAACTACCCTCTGGTCGACGAGGATCTGGTGAGCACCGACCTGCCACGCCCCATCCTGCATCTGCAGGACCGCTGCTTCGGGATAATCACCACCGCGGCTCGTCTCAGCGCGGTCCGGACGGAACGTCGCCCGGACTCGACGTACGCGTCGCTGCGCCAGTGCGCTTACGAACTCAAGCGTGCGGAGGAGATGTACCGCACGCACGACCTGCCCGTCATCGACTCGTCGGCCAAATCCGTCGAAGAAATGTCCACACTCATCCTGCAAGTGCTCGCACGCAGGGCCCACCGTCACGATTGAGGAGCCCGTCCATGAACAGCAACGTCCGATGGTTCGCCGACCTCGGCCTCGCCGATCTCGAGCAGGTCGGCGGCAAGAACGCATCTCTGGGCGAGATGGTCCGCAACCTGACCAACGTCGGGGTCCGGGTCCCCAACGGCTTCGCGACGACCGCCGACGCGTTCCGCCGATTCGTGAATCAACCGAGCGCTGCGGGCACCGTCCTGGCCGAGAAGATCAGCGCGCGGCTCGCCGACCTCGACACCGACGACGTGCGGGCGCTGGCCGAGGCGGGCCGCGAGATCCGCGCGGCGGTCATGGAGCAGCCGTTCCCGACCGATCTCGAGACCGACATCCGGACGGCGTACGCGGAGCTGTCGGGCGGATCGGACGACGCGTCGTTCGCCGTGCGGTCCAGCGCGACCGCCGAGGACCTTCCGGACGCGTCCTTCGCCGGGCAGCAGGAGACCTTCCTCAACGTGCGCGGCGTCGACGCGATCCTGCAGGCGATGCACGAGGTGTTCGCGTCGCTGTACAACGATCGCGCCATCGCGTATCGGGTGCACCACAAGTTCGACCACGACGCCGTCGCTCTGTCCGCGGGCGTGCAGAAGATGGTGCGCTCCGACATCGGCACGTCCGGGGTCATGTTCACCATCGACACGGAGTCGGGCTTCGCCGACTCTGTGTTCGTGACCTCCTCGTACGGCCTGGGTGAGGCCGTCGTCCAGGGTGCGGTGAACCCCGACGAGTTCTACGTGTACAAGCCTGCCCTGCGCGCGGGCCGTCCTGCGGTTCTCAAGCGCGGCGTCGGATCGAAAGCGACCAAGATGGTCTACACCGCCGACCGCTCGGTCGGCCGGACGACGGAGTTCGTCGACGTCGAGCCCGTGGATCGGCGACTGCTGAGCCTCACCGACGCGGAGGTCGAGGCGCTCGCCCGCCAGGCGCTGCTGATCGAGGAGCACTACGGGCGTCCGATGGACATCGAGTGGGGCAAAGACGGCGTCGACGGCGAGCTGTACATCCTGCAGGCGCGTCCGGAGACCGTGCAGTCGCGGGTCGCGGTGACCGGCCAGCAGCGGTTCCGGCTCAACGAGACCGGCACGGTCCTCGTCGAAGGCCGGGCGATCGGCGCCCGCATCGGAGCCGGCGCCGTCCGGGTGCTCGAATCGGTGGAACAGATGCACGAGTTCCAGGCCGGTGAGGTGCTCGTCGCGGACATGACCGACCCCGACTGGGAGCCGATCATGAAGCGCGCGAGCGCCATCGTCACCAACCGCGGTGGCCGCACCTGTCACGCCGCGATCATCGCGCGCGAACTGGGCATTCCCGCCGTCGTCGGTACCGGTGGGGCCACTCGGTCGCTCACCGCCGGTCGCGAGGTGACGGTCTCGTGCGCGGAGGGCGACACCGGTTACGTGTACGAAGGGCTGCTCGATTTCGACGTCACCGAGTCCTCGATCGAGGCGATGCCCGAGATCAGCACCAAGATCATGATGAACGTCGGTACCCCTGAACAGGCGTTCGCATTCTCCCGCCTGCCGAACAGTGGTGTCGGACTCGCGCGCCTCGAGTTCATCATCAACCGCCAGATAGGTATCCACCCGAAGGCCCTGCTCGACTTCGACGCCCTCGACGGGCCGCTGAAGGAGCAGATCGGTGAGGCTATCGCTGCCTATCCGAGCGCCCGCGAGTTCTTCGTGGACCGGGTCGCCGAGGGCGTCGCGACGATCGCGGCAGCCTTCGCGCCGCATCCGGTGATCGTGCGCATGTCGGACTTCAAGTCCAACGAGTACGCGAAGCTCGTCGGTGGCGAACTCTACGAGCCCGAGGAGGAGAACCCGATGATCGGCTACCGCGGCGCGTCGCGGTACCTGTCGAAGGACTTCGCCGACTGTTTCGCCATGGAATGCGCCGCACTGAAGTACGTCCGCGACGAGATGGGCCTGACCAACGTCAAGATCATGATCCCGTTCGTCCGAACCCTCACCGAGGCCGAAGGTGTCATCTCGCTGCTGGCCTCGCACGGCCTTCGCCGCGGCGAGAACGGACTCGAGGTCATCATGATGTGCGAGGTGCCTTCGAACGCGGTCATCGCCGACGCGTTCCTGGACCACTTCGACGGGTTCTCCATCGGATCGAACGACATGACGCAGTTGACGCTCGGGCTCGACCGCGATTCCGCGCTCGTCGCCGAGTCCTTCGACGAACGTGACCCCGCTGTGAAGCACATGCTCGCAGCGGCGATCTCGGCGTGCAAGGCGCGCGGCAAGTACGTGGGTATCTGCGGGCAGGGGCCCAGCGACCATGTCGATCTCGCCGAATGGTTGCTCGAACAGGGCATCGAGTCCATGTCGCTGAACCCGGACAC
>NZ_JBHUSF010000235.1:0-14466 GCF_042673295.1 Rhodococcus sp. NPDC057014 | reverse complement strand
CAGGGGAGGCGAAGTTGAAAATAGCGCCCCGGACCTGCTTCGGCGAACAGTGGTCCAAACACCACTTGGCAGAGCAATTTTGGAGATCTCACCGTGGTTCGACTCACGGCGGCCTGGGGCGCACTCGCAGGGGCGGCGGGCGGGTCGACACGCCCGAGCGCGTGCGGGGGTCCTTGGTGAATCCTCCGGCGAGCGGATTCACTGTGTGCGCATCAGCACCAGGCAGATGTCCGACCGAGAAGGGGTTTCCGCGATGCCGTCGAATGACCCTGTGGGCGAGTTCTTCCGGGATGTGTTCGGTCCTTCCGGTACCTCGTCGGCCGCCGGCGGACGCAGGCGGTCCGAGCAGTCGGGGGAGCAAAGAGCAGCGCGGTTCACCCCGTGGGTGCTCGTTGTCCTGGTCGCCGCCATCGCCGTGTGGTGGGCGCCGACCCTGGTGGAGTCCGCTCAGGTCACCGAGCTGTGGCCGCGCGCGCCGCTCTGGGCGCAGTGGCTCATCGACTTTCGGCCCAGGCTCGTCGTCGCCGTTGCCCTCGTCGGTGCCGGGGACCTGATTCGGTTCATGCGGCACCGGCAGCGGCGAATCCTGTCCGCGGTGGTGCGGCAGACCACCGGCCACATTCCGGTGCGGATCAGGCTCAGTGTGCGTACCGGGTGGCACAGCACCGCGTGGGCGGCAATCCGCCTGCCGCAGGGAGCGGTCGTCGATGCGAACCGACAGGAGCGTCTGAATTCGGCCGTCAATGCGTTGATCGTCGGATTGCCGCTGTGGCACCGCCTGCGCGCGGCGCTGCCGGCCCTCGCCCCCACCCGGTCCCTGCGATTTCTGCAGCAGAAGACGCCGGCGCAGATCCACAGCGCTCCGGCGGGCGAACCGGGACCCGACAGCCTGACACCCTCGACGCCGAAGGCGGAGCGATGAGCCGATTCCTCGGACCCATAGTCACCGACTGGAAGTACGTCACCGCCTTCCGGGCCGACAAGAGCACCATCACGATCACCCGCCGACCGGTGCTCCCGGACACCCGCAGCGCACGTCACCGCATGCTCGCCGAGCTGTTCTCCGATGGCAAGGCGCTGCAGGACGTGACGGTGTCGGTCGACTCCTACGCCTACGACGGAACCGAAGCCTCCTACCGCATCCACTACAAACCCACCCTGGCCACCGGCATGGAAGCCAACCGGGACAAGCTCACTGAGGCTCTGCTCGCCGCCCTCGGCACCCACGAATCAGGGCAGCTGTGGCGAGTGGATTGGGCCCCGGAGCAACCGCTCATCACCCTCGCGCTCCGAAAGCCACTCGAAGAAATGATTCTGCACTCGTTGCCGACATCGGCGGCGGAGCTACCCACACCCAGCCTCGACAAGCACGGCATCGGGCGTCAACAGATCGCGTGGCCGAGTCGGCATCCGAACAAGCCGGGACAACGCCTGCACGTCCCGTACGCCTCATGCGAGATCGGCTCCGACGTGGTGGATGCGTTCTGGAACGTCTCTCATCGCTCGTCGGCACCGCACATGCTGGTGGTCGGACCGACCGGCGGCGGCAAGACGGTCCTGCTGACCACGGTCATCACCGAACTGGTCCTCCGCGGTGTGCCAGTGATCGGTGTCGACCCCAAACGCATCGAGCTGCACCAATTCCTCGGCTACCCCGGGGTTCCGGCGATCGTGTTCGAGCCACTACGCGCGGCGAAACTAATCTACGCACTGTGGTGCGAGATGCACGCACGCACCAAGTACATGCAGATCCAACGCATTGCACCCGCGAATATGCCGCTGCTGGTAGCCGTGCTCGACGAGTTCTTCATCCTGTCCGCGTCGTGGACTCAGATGGCCAAGAGCGGAACCGACCAGGAAAAGGAAGTTCTCAAGTTCTGCAATCCACTCGGGCGGATCGGCGAACTGGTCGCGCTGGCTCGCTCGACGGGCATCCGCCTCGCCGTCGGCGTCCAGCGTCCCGACGCGCACCTGTTCGGACGCGACTCCGGTGGAGTGCGCGACAACTTCAAGACCCGCGCCTCGTTGGCCCGCCTCAGTAGCGACGGCGCCTACATGATGTGGGGGGACACCAACGTCGGCCGCGACATCGATGCCGCCATCGCCGGCCGCGCCACCGTCACCGACCCCTCCGGTGACCCGGCACTCGCACAAGTCTGGTTCACCCCCAGCGTCGACGATCACCCCGCAGTGCGCGCCGACATGGTCGAACAAGAACTGCGCGCCATCGACAGTATCCGGCCCGAGGTGGACACCCCGGTGTTCTGCTTCTCCGCCGAGCTGCCCGAGTTCATCGCCGAAGAACAAGCGCTGATCGCCGCGATGGCCAACGACGTGCGTGAGCCCGTCGCGATCTCGAGCAGCATCCGCACACCGAGTGCGGCTGACACCATCGCGGATGCGATCCCTGCCCGCTCCCTCGCGGAGGGCATGCACATCGTCGTCGGACTCGAGGACCCGGACCTGACCGGGCTGGTCGCCTCCATCGAGATCGCCCGCGAAGTCGAGCGCACCGCCGACGGCACCGTCACCGACGAAGGCAAGGTCATCGTCGGCATCGCCGTCGAGAGCGCCGGACGCCGCCCTGAGGTGCTGTTCGTCGAGTACAGCGGCCTCGACACGGTCGCGCTCGCGACACCGGAACTCACCACAGACGCCTGATTTCCGCACCGTCCACAACCACCACCAGGCGCAACAGAAAGGTCCCACGATGGCAGTCCGGCAGATCGAACGAGCAGTGATCCTCGAGCCCGAGGACATCGAGGCCATGCACCGCCCATTCGTCAACAAGGGCAACTCCGACCCCGTCGTTCGCGCGTTCCGAGAAGCACTGCGGGCTGCCACACCCGGATGGCTGGCCGCCCTGGACACCGAAAGCAAGACCGTCTCCCGCAGCCGTCTCGACGAGCTCCTCACCGCGATCGGTCATCGACGCGACCTGGTCGGCGCCCTTCCCGACGGCGAGGTCAAGACCGAGGCACTCGATCAGCTCACCAGCCTCGACGAGCTGATCACCGAAATGCTCGCCCAGCTCGACGGCACCACCTCGGGCACCGGGAGTCTGTGATGTCCGCCCCGCAGATGACCGTCGCCATCGACGACGGAGGACGCCACGCTACCGCGTATGTGCCGTCGCAGGCCGCGACGCTCGACCTGCGAGGCGACACCGAGCAAGACCTGATGACCGCGGTGTTCGCCCAGGCCCACGCCGAAGCACGAAGCAGCGGCCAGACAATCACCGTCGCGGTCAGCGGCGCCGACACCGCGCCGATGCGGCTCGAGGTCGACCCCGACCAGACCATCCGCCCCGCCCCGGAGCAGGCACCGCCGCAGGAATACGGGGCGGCCAAAGCAGAACAGTCCCAGCGCCGCCCGGCAGGCGGCACTCCCGTCGTGCGGATCCAGGACGAGGGCAATGAGCCCACGGTTGCCGTGCGGCGGCCGGCGACCGAGCCGACACCCGCACGGGCAGCCGTATCCATCGAGCGCGCAGATGGACACCGCCGCACACCCCCCACCCGGCCGCGGAGGCCGGTATCGGGGCTGGCCGCCCCCGAGATCGCTCCCGGGACCGGTGAGCCTGCCCGACTGGGAGTGCGAGGTCGACTCAACGCCATGCTCGGGTTGAGTCTCGCCCCGAAAGCGCAGTCACCGGAGATGCGGCTGCGGGCCGCCGAATCGGTGATCACCCGGGCGCTGCCCGATTTCTCGGTGATCACCGTCGCCAACCCGAAAGGCGGAGTCGGCAAGACACCGCTCGCCGTGGCTTTCACCCAGACCTTGGCGGACCTGCGCGGCGGCAGCACCGTGGTGTGCGCGGATCTCGGCGAGGTCGGCGGCAGTCTCGCCAAGCGGGTCGCCGTCCGTCCGTCGCCGGGCAACGACATCCCCACCTTGCTGGCAGCACATCCCGACCCTGATGTCACCATCCGACCCTCGGTGCTCTCGCAGCACCTGACCCGTCAACCGTCGGGTGAGGACATCATCGCGGGACGCCGCGGCGACGCGACGAACATTCTGGACGAAAACCATGCGGCGCATCTGGCCGCGATCGTGGCCCAGCACCGCGACATCCTCGTCGCCGACACCGGCAACAACCCCCTCGCGGGAAGCTGGCACTGGGCAGTGGCGACAGCGGACGTCGTCGTCGTCCCCGTTCCCTTGCGCTGGGACGCCGCCGACGCAGCAGAAGAAATGATCACCGAACTGGCGTCGACCGCCACCGATGTTCTCGCGCGCACGATCGTTGTCATCACCGCCGGCCCCGGGGACGCCCCGATGGTCGAACACGACACCGTCGAAGCCCTCCGGGACCTGGGTGTGCCTCTCGTGGCGCGCATGCCGTTCGAGCCGCTGTTCGCCTCCGGAGAACGCATCGCACTGTCCCGGCTTCAACCCCACACCCGAGCCGCGCTGACCCGACTGGCCGAAGAGGCCGTCAAGACGATCACCGGCGACTGACTCAGCCATCACCCACCCCACCTTCGATTCGCATCTGGCGACCTCACGAAAGGCACACCATGAGCAACATCACCGGCGGCAACCGCGCCGCCCGCCGCGCCCGAGGCCGGCACCGCTGTCAGAACGCCACACAGGCCGCCACCGCGCTCGCAGTCATCACCGCCGCCCTGGCATCCGCCATCGCCCTGTCCCCGTCCGCGTTCGCCGACCCGATCCAGGGGGGTGTCACCGGGGACAGCACCCAGGAAGGTGTCACCGGCGCCGACACCCCCAGCGCAACCACCGCCCCCACACCAGCACCCGAGCCCGCCTACGTGCCCGAGACCCCATCGGAACCGGTGTACTGGGTCACCCCGCCCGCTGAGTACCAGAACGTCGAATACCAGCCGCTCCCCAACTACGACTACGACACCAATGCCTATGTCGAGCCGGCAGACTACTCGATCGAGCCGGTGCAGTTCGACCAGCTGCACCTACCGACCCCGGTGGAGCCGACGCAACCATTCATTGCCCCGCGCGACACCCTGCGCATCGGCGAAATCCACATCAAACAGCCGAACTGGATCAGCGACGGCGACCGGGACCGCACCAACAACACCCTCTCCGTGGTCCAGGCCGGGGTTTCGACGGGTTGGCGGTCGATCGGTGTGGAAACGTCTCGGGCCGACCGGATCGCCGCCGCACAGGTCGGTGCCGGTGCCGCCGGGGCAGCGCTCGGCGCCACCGCCGCAGGCGGGGCGGCAGCCACCGCGGGGGCCCTGGTCGGTGGCACCATCGGCGGCCTCGCCGGAATGACCGCAGGCAACGTCTTCCTTCCCGGACTCGGTTGGGTACCCGCCGGAATTGTCGGCACCGCCGCGGGTGCCGGACTCGGTGCTGCGGTGGGTATCCCCGTCGCTGCGGCCGGAGCGGTCGTCGGCGGCGCGGTTGCCATCGCGGCGGTGACCCCGATCGCTGCCGGCGACAAGGGTGAACCACGCGAGATCGAGGTACCGGATATCGACTCCGAAGCTGTGACCGCCCAGACCGAGACCGTGCTCGCCGACTGGGAGAACTCCGGCCCGGTCGGTCAGGCCGCCGCCGACGTCGTACAGGACACCGTCGAGGCTGCGCCCGCGATCGACCAGCAGGCCCGCGATTTCGTCGCTGCCCAGCCCGGCGGCGAGCAGATCATCGAGCAGGTCGATGGTGCCCTGAACACGTTCTTCACCGACGCCACGCCCGGCTTGGCCGGAACCCTCCTGTCGGGCGCCATCGGCCGCGGCATTCCGGCCGCGAACTGACACTGAAGAAGGCGGGTGCGCACCATGAAGAAGCCGACCCTCGGCCGATCGACGCCGCGGCATCCGGCCGTGATCGACCTTCTCGGCACCACATCCACCGTCGACCATCCGCCGGGCGACCGCACTTCGGCGCTCGGCGGCCCGGGCACACCACCGCCACCACCCCGGTCGCCTCTACCGCCGGCCCGCGGCGGCTGGCCGGGAAAGGAGACGGTGGCCGCCGTCGTGGCGGTCGCCGTCGCCGTGGCAGCAGGGGTAGCCGTCAGCCAGCTGCGCAGCGGAGACAGTGATACCGCGTCTACCGCGGCCACCACCAGTGCCACCGCAGCGGCTGACGAGAACGGGCTGCCCATCCTCAACCTGCCCGAACCCGAACAGGCCGAACGGACATCCGCATCGGACGGGGAGTGCCGGGCTGACCGCGGTGACCAGAAGAGCGGCGCGGGCGTGATCGCAGCGTTCAACCACGCGTACTACAGCCTGCGCAACGGGGAAGCTGCCCGCGGCCTCGCCACCTCCACGTCATCGGTGTTGCCAGGTCCTGAGCTGCAGAAGGTCATCGACGCGGTCCCGAGCGGCACCAACTACTGCCTGCGCACCGTCGAACTGTCGGACGGGGTCTACCTCGTCGATCTGTCCGTGATGCAGCCTGCCCAGCCAGTCAAACGCGGCACCCAGACCGTCACCACCCAAAAGGTCGACGGGCGCTGGTACGTCGACGTCTTCAACTAGAGCCCCGCGCCCGAAAGGACTTTCACCGAAATGATGCCCGTGTCCTGCACACGGCCGCGATCTGCGGCCACCATCGCAGCACTGGCCGGGGTCGCTCTCGCCGCCCTGACCGCCTGCGGCAATGACGACGGTCGCGCGGCCGCGGCGGCCACTGCTTCGATCAGCGGATCAGTCGTCACCGGCGAAAGCACCGACCTGGGCAGGATCGTCATCGGATGGGGCGAGACCCACTCGGATACCGAGATCACCACACCCCGACCTGACGAGGTCTCCGCCCGCTGCCACGGCCGCGGAGAACAGCTCGCCGTGGACATCACAGCTTCCTACGGCTGGAAGATCTACGCCCGACGCGGGTCCCAGAAACTCGGGATTGAGAACAGTGAGCAAGACCTCGCCCTGCCGACGTCGACACCACCAACAAGTACTTCGACACCCTGCATGCCGTGGACTGGACCCAGCCTGACCACGTCGACATCGCGGCCACCGTCGATGCCCCGTAGGACTGGAACCAGGCAGACCAACCACGACGCATCTACCTATCCCTGTACGTCGACTGCGCCGAATGACGAAAGAAGGACGTCATGAGCATGCACAATTTCCGACACGCTCTCCCCAGGAACATGGCTGTGAGAGTCGGTATCTCGACCGTTTCGTCGGCTGCGCAGCACAGATGTGGCCCGACGGCCAGGCCCAGGCAGGCCACACCTCCACGCCGGGAAGCCCGTATCCGCACGAACAGCATCGACACCGCATCGAAGATCAACTAGCGAAAGGACTTCTCGTGAGCGTCGCGACGTACCGCAGGGCTAAGGGCGCGGTAGCTGTTGTCTGGGTGGCCGGTCTGCTCGTGCTTCTCGGTTGGAGGATCTTTGTGCCGGCAGAAGGCTTCGCCGACTTCACCCACTGGCTCGAAACTGTGGTGAAGACGTTCTACATCGGCACCGTTCTGTCCCTGTGTGCCGCCGGCGGCTGGCTTGCGCTCGATGCTGCGCACCAGCGGGCCGGTCGCGGCCGCGCGGCGGTAGCCGAGGACGACCCTCACGCTTCCGAACTGGCAGAGCACGCCTGAGTGGGTGATCGCTTTGTCGTGACCACCACGGCCTAAGAAGTGCTGTCCTAGAAGCATCGCCGGTAGACCCCATGAGACTGGTTAGTTCAGTGCGCATACGGGTTTTCGCTGCGCAGGAAGTGGTTCGCGATGCTGGTGCTCGAGAACGAGGAGAGAGTGCCCGCCAAACGCCCTTGATAATTACAGCGCAGCGCTGTAATTTGTGTTTCGGACAGGGCGGAACCTGAGCGAAGGGGAGTGTGAAATGTCGATCATTGTGAGCCTCGCGTTTGCGGCGATGGTGTTCCTGATCTTGCGGGCGGTCGGTCCCTGGCTGGCGCGAATCGTAGGTAGCCTGCTCGTCATCTCGGCATTCGCAGGTATCGCCCTCGGTGCCGGTCTGCTCAACCAGCTCATCATCGCCATGGTCGGATTCGTGCTCTGGGTCGTCGGCCACCTGGTCGGCGCGATTCGCGACGGGCATTGGCGCTCTCAGATCGCGCACCGAATCATTGCGGCGACTGTGCTTCGCCGATTCGATCCCGAACACCGCGCGCAGGGTCGACGCCCCCGACGGAAAGGCGATGCGGAAGAGCGCGCTGTGCCCGCCAACCAGCCCTACGCGTTTCCGCGCGCGGTGGCAGCCATTCCAGGAGTCCTATTTTTGGAGTACACGCTGTCCCCGGAAGCGCAGTTCCCCTCGCTCGACGAAGACCGCACGCGTTGGGTCGCCACTGCGCCAAGGCCCCGCAGGAACTCCCAGAAGGCCCGCAGCCGTGCATCCCGGATCGCCGGAACAGCCGCCACTCGCTTGGCTGTCCGCCGCATCCCCGGCGCCCGCACGGCATACCGGACATGGCACCTGATGCGCTAACCATCCGCGCACCCCTCCATCCGAAGATCCACACCTCCGAACGGGTGGAGCGACCTCCTCTGTACCGCCAGCCCGTGAACTGAAAGGACGTACACCAGTGACCGTCACGCCCATCCCGCGCGGCAGCTACGCAGCCGCCGAACCCGACGAGTGGCGCATCTACGCAGCCTGCCGAGACGCCGACCCGGATCTTTTCTTTCCGGACGAGAGTAGGACCGCCCAGCGACGTGCGAGCGTCGAACATGCCCGCCGCCACTGCAACCAGTGCCCGGTCGCGCGAACGTGCCTCGATCAGGCGATCGCCCGCGGTGAAAACTTCGGAATCTGGGCAGGCCACGACTTCAAAGACCCCGCTGTCCGCACCCGATTCCAGCAGGAGACACGGGCAGCATGACCGACACCATCACCGTCACCGTCCGCGACCGCACCGCCGAACCTGGATGGGGAAGCGGACTCCTGCGGGTGTGCACCCGCAAGGTCGAGATCTCCATCAGCTGCGCGCACTGTGGTGGCCGCCGCGGCATCCCGAAACCCACATACCAGCACGAGGACGGCATCACCTACTGGGTGGACACCTGGACCAATCCCTGCGGTCACGTCGACCACTATGCGAGTGTGCTCGCCGAAGCGCTCGTTCTCGCCGCGGCACGAGGCACCGCACTGCCGCCGACCACCACGCACTGAATCGAGGCGTAGCGAGACTTAAGCGATGTTCGATAACTGAAAGGGGGATCCATGCGGTGGGCCAGAATCGTGAAATCGACTGCATTGCAACTACTGATGCTGCCCTGAGTGTCGTTCTCGTTTGCATGCATGGCAAACGGTCTCGGTGACGCTTGGGCGGCGTGGGGGCTATGGATATTCGCGTTCACGCACCACAACCCAGCAACGCGTATGAACCTGCCCCCGGCTCTAGTCGACCGGCATCGGCAGAGAGTCGGGGAACGATGTGTCAGGAGCGTCGAATCAGTTCCTCCGGTGACCGCATGTCGGTGCACGATGAGAGGCTCTCCCATGTCCCGCACAGTGTCATGTCTCGACGTCAGGAAGGTACAGGTCAGGGAACTGTGCGCCGGTCCTCAGTGACGTCGTGCACGAGCTGGAGCGATCGGGCACGATCACGACGACGAGTGGCAACCACGCGCTGAGTCCTGTACTGGTGTTATTCGGCGTTGCCGGTGCCCTGGTCCGGGCGTGAGGATGGCCGGCCAGCCGTGCCGGGACGCTTGCTCAGCCAGGTCATGATGTCGCGGCGCCGCCACAGCGGTTCACGCCCGATCCTCTCGGCAGCAGCGGGAGCCTGACCGCGAGCGACGTAGGCCCGGAACGTGCCCGGTGCGATCGTCCGACCGGTGTGCTCCTCGACCAGGTCGAGGACCTGCCGGGTCGTCAGCAGCCCGCGTGTGTCCATGCGCCGCATCTTACAGCTCTCCGCTGTAATAGATCGTCCTGCACCATCAGGACATAGCCGCTGGAAAATGCGGACCGCAACCCTCTTGAAATTACAGCGCAACGCTGTAATTCTTGGGAAGAATCATTCGTCAACGGAAGGGACGAGAAACCATGTACCGCAACGCTTACCTGATCGATCCGAACGCATCGTTTGCCGCCATCGATGAGGTTCTCGACTACTTTCCCGGCCCCGGCGGTGTGGTCTACGCGCACGTTCAACTCGCCAGCGGGGCCCGGGTCGAGGCAGCCGCGCAGGACATCACACTGACCGTGCCCATCCCGCTGGTCTCCAATGCCGCATGACGAGATAGTCCGTGGTCGCAGCCTGAGTGGGGGGTACATCGTGAAGAGGATCGGAGTCGTGGCACTCGAGGCCTGGGGCATGGTGGCCTTCGCGCAGATGTGGCTGGCTGACAGCCTCCGCGAACAACTCGAGTCCTGATCGACCGCGGGCGGACCGTGCTCAAACCCAGCTGTTGTGGATGCGAGGCGAGCTAGTGGCCGGCCCGCACTGCCGAAGCCCTCGACGTCGCGGAGCTGTTCGGCCCCGAGGTCGACCTCGCCTGCGGGGCCGTCGAACCGCACATCGACGAGTGGGAAGCCGGTACCCGCTACCCGACCCTTCCAATTAGAAGCCCCGTTGAGTTGCGGCAGCGTCGGGAGAAGTCCGATACCTCCGTCGTGGTCAGGCGGAGCGTTTCTGGATGTATTCCTCGACTGCCTCGCGGTTGAGGCAACGGACCCCGTGGCTTATGTCGACCGTACGAATTCCGACTCGGGCGTGGCGCAGCAGCACGCGGGAAGTCGCACACTGGAGGACCCTCTGGACGCCACGCACGATCAATCCCCCGTCCGTTAAGCGCAGCCCCTCGCTAGCGCGTGCCACACGAGCCGTGATGTGCCCCCGCTCCTTGTTGGCTCGCAAGCTAACCCATCCCGTGCCCCGGCACGGGATGGGTAGGTGGCGTTTTGGTGCTCTGAAACGCTTGATTTCGAGGTGGTTCTATGGGTGTACTCTGCATCGAATTATGTTGTTGTAGTGCGGATTTCGGGTTGATCGGTGTAGGTGGAGTGGGCTATGTTCTTGGTGCCTTAGTCAGTGCGGGGCGGGAGCTGACCACTTCCGTTCTGCCCGTTTCCCGGGGGTGTTCTCCGGGGGTTTGGAGTGGTGCATGTCCATGGATGTTGCGGTTGCCGGAAACATGTCGAGTAGTGCGCCGTCTGCCGGTGGGGTGTTCCCGGTGGATGGGGTGTTCGTCGAGGTGCGCGAGGGCGCGGCGTGGACGGCGGGGTGGCTGGTAGCGGACCCTACGGAGGTCGCGGCGCTGTCGGTAACGCGTGCCGCTGATGCTGCGGTGGAGCGGTGGGTGTCGGTGGCGTTGGTGCCGGTATCGCCGGATGCGCCGCCGTGGTTTGGGCGGGTACGTCCGGACCAGGTGGTGGTGGCGTCGTTGCAGCGTCCACTGCCGGTGTGGTGGAACCGGGTGGCAGGACCGCTGGTTCAGGTGCTGGCGGAGCGCCGTCAGACGCGGGTGTTGCGCGAGGAGTTCACGACGACGCAGACCGGGCACATGAAGTGGATCGAATCGCTGGCCTCGGATGCTCGGGAGTGGGCGGACGACAACAGCCTGTGCGGGCAGTTCGACCGGTTCATGGAGGAGCACGGATTGGCGGGCCGTTCCCGGGATTTCGCGGTGGATGTGTCGGTGAGCCTATCGCTGTCGGTGACGCTAACGATTTCGGCGACGGGGGAGTCCGATGCGGAGGAGCGGGTCGACAAGTACGACGTGGAGGAGGCGTTGCGCAGCCGGTTCGGCTCGTACGAGGAGTTCACCATCGACGACTTCACCGTCGAGAGCGCGTCGGAGGACTGAGCAGAATGAGCAAGCACATGGTGGCGGCGGTGCGGATCGATCTGGACGGGCGCGCTGAGGTAATCGACCTGTCGGCAGCGACAAGTACGGGTGCGGCGATCCGATCGGCGATCGGGTGCCGCTGGTTCGACGTGGTGCGACTGGGGCCGGCCCTGGACATGTGGGTCGACGACGAGGGCGCCACGCTGGCCGATGCGCAGGTCAACGTCATAGCAACGACGATTGCACACGCTCACGGGGCGGTCTGGCAGCCGTTCTACGGGGTGGCGGTGTTCACGGCCCACGACGGGGATGGCGCGACTGTGGGGCTTTCTGAGGACGTGAAGGATTCCCCTGCTGACGGGCGTGTTCCACCGGCCGACGGCATCCGATGAACGAGGAAGGACCCCGCGATGAGGAACGAGACCAGCACGAACAGCATCCCGATTCGGCAGGTGTACATGTCGCAGGCAGAGCGCGCGCTCGACAGTGGCAGCCACTACATCGAGGAATCTGTCTGGGTCTATCTGATGCGTGACTGGGACGGCACCGATCGGTGGGTGCTCGATCCGGTGACGGTGGACGGGTACGGGTTGGATTCCGGCCTCGAGGACGGTGCCCGCAACAGCGAGTGCATGTGCGAGGACCAGGCCGAGTGCAACGCGATCCGGGACAGGATGGACCGGGCCGCTCTGCCCACTGCGACGGATCTGATGCATCTGCTCGCGGACTCGCTCGGGTACACCCTCACCAAGCGCTGAGTCCATCACGCACCGGTGGCTCACCCTCTCCTCGAGGGGGTGAGCCACCGTTGCGTGATCGCACCTGACGCCGGACGGTCATGTTCGGAACGCCCACCCATCCAGTGCCCCGGCGCTGGATGGGTGGGCGGCATTTTTCGTCTCTGAGCCCTTGACTTCTCCCCGTTTTCGTGGATCAAGTGTGACCGTAATCGCTTGTATTTCAATTGGTTTCGGATGTTGATCTTGTCGGTGGTGTTGGTTATGTTCGTACTCGCCTTAGTTGATGAGGCCCACGGGACTGACCATCCCGTGGGCCCGAAGTAGAAAAGGATCGGTGCCGTTATGTCGGCTGAAACTCTTACGTGGCTCAACACGCAGACCCTGCTCGGGATGACCTCGGAGCGGGGTCGGGCGTGGCATTACCGCGCGCAGGAGCAGGGTGAGCAGTCCAACCACTACCCGGGTGCGATTCCCGTCGGTGATGTCGCCGAGCGGTTGTTCTTCTGGGACGCGATCAAGGTTCCCGTGCTCGCACAGTTTCCTGCGGATATCGAGACCATGACCGGGCTCGACGCGGAGGGACGCCCGATGATGGCGCAGCAGATGCCCGGAATGGTCGCTGTGGCGCGCAGTGACACCCGGCAGGTGTTCAAGGTGTTCTCCGATGGTTACGAGCCGCATCAGTACCGTGAGTGGCTTCTGGGGGCGGTGTCGAACATCCTCGGTGACACGTTGGTGGTGACCTCGGCGGGATTGCTCCGCCATGGTGGGCAGGCGTGGGTGGAGGTCTCTGTTCCCGAGACCCTGCACGACGGGCGCACGGGGTTCGGTTACCGGCCCAATCTGTTGGCGGCGACGTCGCTGGATGGGAGTTTGGCGACGACGTACGGGCGCACCGTGACGGCGACGGTGTGCGATAACACGATGGCGATCGCGCTCGGGCAGGCGCGGGGTCAGCAGGTGAAGATCCGGCACAGCCGATACTCGGGGTTGCGGATCGAGCAGGCCCGGCAGGCGCTGAGCCTGGTGGAGGAGACCGCTGACGAGTTCACCGACACGCTGCGGCACCTGTCGTCGACGAGGGTGACGGATCGGCAGTGGTTCGCGTTCCTGGACGCCTGGCACCCGATGCCGGAGGAGGCGGGCCGTGCGCGCACGATCGCGACCCGGGTGCGTGAGGAGTTGGTGGAGATGTACCGGCACGACGTGCGGGCCAGCACCTGGCAGGGAACCGCGTTCGGGGTGGTCCAGGCGGTGAACACCTGGGCGCACCACAAGCAGCCGGTGAAGGGTGCTTCGCGTGCCGAGCGGAACCAGGAAGGCGCGATCTCGGGCCGCTTCGACAAGCTCGACGCCTCCGTGGTGGGCACCCTGGAGAAGGTCCTCACGAGCTGATCCGTGGCTCAGGGTAGGCGGTCCGCATCCTTGTGCCCGGGTGCGGACCGCTGCGTGTGTGATGGGGCTGTGAACTGGTGTTCTGGTTGTTATGTCGGTGTGATGTGGGGGTGGAGTGAGGGTGCCGGCGACCTGTTTGGTGTGGGCGCCGGCGCCGGCGCCGGGGTGTGGGTGTCGGTTTCGCCCGTTTCGACGTCTTATTTTGAAAGTTATTGTTTACCAATATGATTGGATAATCAGTTGATAGTCAGTAATTTTCAATGTATATGCACATGATAGATCGACAGATTTACTAAATATGTTGCTGTACAACAATTTTGGATGCGATAGAGGATTCGTCAATAGTTGGTGCGACTCGAAGTGCGTGGTAGGCTGTGGCATGACGGTGAAGGTGGTCGGGCAGGGGACCGGGCGACGAGTCCGGCACTCAGCTGCGCGTCCCCAGCTCCGTTCCTCAGTCGGGAACGCCCTTCGCTGCACCGATCAAATACGCAGGTGAGTGCCTAATCTCGGAAACCCCAGAGGAGCGAAGCGACTCGGTCGACGGCAACGGGAACCGACCACTGCGAGCCGCGTAGCGGCTCCCTGGCGGGGAGCGTAGCGACTCGCCCCCGTCTCCCGGCGC
>NZ_JBHUSF010000234.1:0-14473 GCF_042673295.1 Rhodococcus sp. NPDC057014 | reverse complement strand
CCGATACACTTTCCGAAACCTGCTCGCCGCCGTTTCGTACTCATCCATCCACGCGCCCAGACTTGTTCCCTCCTTGTACGGAACCGAAGCGAGAATCAGCAACCGCTGATCGATGGTTGCTAGCAACTCGTCCACCTTCTCCGCTGGAACGGGGGCTGGTTTTCCCCTGAGAAGGGACCACGCCACCAAGTTGATCGTCAAGGGATAGTCCTCCCCGAAAACTAGATGCAACCCTTTGACGGCCTCTCGCAGCCGCTCGCCGCAATCTCGTTGTGAGTCCGAACCCTCGGTGGCAGCCGCAAGTTCGAGCACCAACTCGCGAATTCCGATCAGCTGCGCAGGCACTGTCGGATCGGTCAACCGATTCGCCCTATGTCCACGCCGCCGAGCCGCATCAAGCTCCCTCACAGCTAGTACATAGGCGACTGAAAAGATGATGACGGTCACTCCAGCAACCGCCGCCCACATCCCCGTCGATGAGGGCGCGATCGACTCACCGTGCGATAGACGCACAGTCGCAGTGACGCCCAAGCCCACGACAGTCACGTAATGCCCGACGAGGATCCTGATGCCGTCGAGGTTATTCGGGGAAGAAGCTAGGAAGGTTGGGAGCGTCAACCCAAGATAGCCGGCCCAGCAACCGACCCCTACCCACCACCCGGTTGTCCCACCCTGAACGTCGACAACCATGGGCGCCCACAACACCACACCGACAGCACACGCTAACGCGACACTTCCCACAGCAACAAGACGAAGAACCTCGTCACGATAGAAAATCGGCCTTACCCGTACATCACTCACTCCCCTCCCCTTTCCTTGTGTTTGGGAACACCCAGACCGTCCCCCCGGACGTTTGTCCGCATCACACCTCGGCGCGGTTGAATTTGGCCACCACCAGGCAAAACCTAGGACTCCTTGCAGCTGTCTATATCCAGACGATCCACCACATCGGGGAGACCGCGATCGCCAGCGCGGTCCCGGAGATAAGGAAGGGGGCGAAACCGAACTCCCCCAAATTCTTCCGGCGTCCGATAAGTTTCACCCACAGCATCACCACGAGCGCGAGGACGTTCGGCAGCAACATCCCGGAGAGCACATTCATCCATCCGACCCATCCCAGGGCAGCACCCAGAATGAAACTCAAACGCACGTCGGCGAGCCCGGGGTAGCCGCGGGTGACGATCGCGAAGGCAAGGTTGAACGCGAACACCAGCATGCCGGCGAGAAGAGCGCGCCCACCTACCGCAGGATCTTGATCCACCGCCACAGCGAATGCCCCGAACATCAGACCCAGTGCAGTGGTCAACCGGATCAACGTCAACGGAAACCGCAGCGTGAGGTGATCGATCCACGCTGCCCACACGCACAGTAGGCTCAGTGCAAGCCAGGCCGTCAAGATCGCATCGCCGCCGGCGAGCAGCACGGCGCCAAACCATAATCCCGCGGTCGTAGCCGCAGGAACGATCCGCCGCCCGGTTGCCTCTGACGGAATATCGACCGCCTTACATAACCGGGCCATCATCGGCGCTATTGCCGCACTCAACGCCGCACCAACCGCAGCGCAGGCGCTTGCAGCCCACCACAGCTCTGTTGTGCCGTATTCGGCATCAAGCCACCGAACCGCGAACCACA
Source organism: Rhodococcus sp. NPDC057014 (assembly GCF_042673295.1). NCBI lineage: Bacteria > Bacillati > Actinomycetota > Actinomycetes > Mycobacteriales > Nocardiaceae > Rhodococcus > Rhodococcus sp. NPDC057014. Next base: position 12,841 of record NZ_JBHUSF010000234.1, on the reverse strand, counting down.
CCACCACACTCGTAACGACGACAATCCCAGCAGGCGCGTACACCGCCACCGACAAATGGCCACTGCGTTGCCCTGCCGCACTTCCAGCACCGACGGCCGGCGATTGCGGCTCCACGCTGGGACCACTGCCCGCCAGCTCGGACGTCGGTTCGGTCATCGTGGGCACTCCTCCGCAACTGTGCGACAGACATCAGGGATGGATCGACACTAGCCGTCCACCCGGACAGTCTCGGCACCACCGAGCCGATGCGGCCGCCCACCGGGAGGGTCTTCGAGAAGCCGCAGCCTCAAACTGCTGGTGCGACGGTGATCGCAGGGGCGTCGTTCTGTCCAGGTCATCACATATCACTGGGCTCGACATTGCGTCCTCCCTGTCGAACTGGAAGAGAAGCGAGTACTCGTGAATCGACGAACCACCAGCGAAATTGCTGCACTGTCCCTCATCACGACCGCCATCCTCACCGGGTGCAGCAGCACACAAGCCGAGACCTCATCCCCATCAGCCGAACCAACTGCTACTGCCACACGCGTCGAGTGGTCGGCGAACCCCACCACCGTGGGTCAAGGTCAGCCAGGAGTGACCGACCATCAGACCCGGCTATCCGAGACACCGCCGGCGACGACTACCACACTGACTACCGCTGCCGCCGCATTGCCGCCCACGAGCGCTCAGTGCGGAACCGTCACGAACAACCTGAACGGTGCGACTGCACCTGTGATCATCATCGCCGGAACCCCCAACTGCCCAACAGCACTGAGCATCAGTGATCGCTACCTCAACGACCGCACGATCGCCACACAAGGACAAGGACGATTCGCCGTCATCGACGGTTGGCACTGCAACTGGCCCTACCTACCGGACCGATCACACGCCGACTCCTACCTGCAATGCGTCGACCCCACCGGCAATGCCGTCAAGATCGGCGACTGACACAGAACACCGAGCCACACCGAACCTCGCGAAAGCCCACGCACGACGCGCCGACATCGACGATCGCACCAACGCCACCAAACGAAGGCACTATTGATTCATGGGGGCACCAGTGAAGAAGACCACACGCAACTCACGCCGGCCGCATCGGGGCCGCTCCACATCGCCCGTCCGCAGCTATGCGGAATACACCACGCGCCTCGCCGCCGGAGCGAAAAGCGTCGTCATCGACGCCGACCCGGAGAACTGGCTGGACCTCGGTCACATCCCCAACCAAGTCCAGGTCAAAATTATCGGACAAACCTGCGCCGGAATCGCCGGCGGCTCCATCGCAGCCGCCGGCCGGTGCTTCGTCCAAGCGTCCAACCACGCCAGGGTCACCGCCTACGAACATGCTCACATCGAAGCGTTCGACGACAGCACCGTCGATGCCCGCGGCAAGAGTTACGTTGTCGGCACCGACAACGCCAGAATCCGCGCAGAAGACAACGCCATCGTCTTCGCACACAGCCACTGCCACGTCCAAGCCAACGGACAAACTCTCGTCGCCGCGACCGACACCACCACCGTCCGCATGGACGGCGACGCCCACGTCCGGGCAAGTTCCGGCGTCCACATCACAGGGCCAGGTCAACACGGAAACCTGACGATCGAGTCCCACCCGATCTACCGACTCGCCAAACACCTGAACCTCTGATCCGGCTGGGGGGCGACAGTCTCTGACGGCGGGATCTCCACCATTGACGTCTGCCACCGATCGCGGGCCTGAGGCTTCGTCGCGATCTCCGCCTCGATCCGCTGCAGCTGATGGGTCGTCATCACGTCCGGATCCTGACCCGGATGCTCGGCCTTCCAATTCCGCACCAGATACCCCTGGCCGCCCCGACTCGCTGCAACACCCGCTCCGAGAGCCGCTTCCTCGTCGAACTGCGCCGTCAACTGCACCCCCGTCGCGCCCGGGTCCACGACCAGATGCTCCCGCCAGATCCGCTCCACTTCCGCGCGAATCGTCGGATCGAACTGCCCCATCGTCATGTCCTACCTGGATGATGTGTTCGATGGGTTCGCTCAACCGTCGTCGCCCCTCCCCTGTGCTGCCAGCGAAGCGTGACCTTCCCGTGCGCCCATTCGTTGGATACCAAGCGCATGAATCCTATGACGAAATTTGCGAAAGTGCTTGCAGCGCAGGTTTGTTAAAGTTCTACAACTTTGCGCTGCGACCTTCTCTCAGGCGGCGCCGGCGGCCGCCGACCGCGGCGCAGCCGGGGCCGTGATCTTCTGGTTGACCAGCATGTTGAGCGAGACACCCTGTTCCTCGGCTTCGATCGCCAGGGTCCGGTGCACCTGCGGGGAGGTGCGCACCATGAACTTGCCGCTGTAGGGACGATCCGCGATCGGAACCGGCGGTTGCTCGCCGGTCAGCGTCATGTCCTCGAGCACGCCGCGGACGACGCCGATGACACCGTCGAGTGCCTCGGCCTGCGTTTCCGCCAGCCAGGACAACGACGGGAATTCGGCGACGGCCCCGACGAACTCGCCGTCGTCTTCCGACCAGGTCACCCGATATGTGTAGTGAGATGCGTCAGCCATTGCCAGCCTCCTTCGTGAGCTTGTCGTAGGCGATGACGACCTGGCCGACCTGGTAGGGCTTCGCCTTGCCGCCGCTGCCCTTCTTCGATGGTCACTCGCGGGTCGCCCGCCCACGGCAACTTGAACACCGCGTGCGAGGTGCCACGCTGCCGCGGTTCCCCGAAGATGTCGCAGCAGAAGTTGAACAGCTCGGTATACGTCACGCTCTGCGGACTTGTCCTCATCCTCGCGATCAGTGTCGCCTGCTTCGACATGTCATGATGGTATCACCGGCGATACTACCGAGGGAGGTGTTGAGGGGCGCGAGAGAGAGGTCAGCGGCCGCCGATTCCCGCCCACCGACCCGACATTCCGCTGGCCAGGCCCACCGCAGAGCCACGTGCCGCTGTTACCCGCACCGGTGAGCGATCGGCGGGTGTCGGACCTGCTGCCTACACTGAGCCGCGAGTAGGGGAGGCAAAATGAATGTCGATCGACGACCACGCAAGGTACCCAACTATCGCGGCGAAGGCGCCAACCTGTCGCTTTCCGGTTCGGCACTCGTCATCGTCGCCGTCGCGATAGCGCTTGTCGCCGTTGTGCCGTTCGGAATTGATCATCCGATCACCTACGTTGTCGGGCCGGTCGCCGGCGTTTTCGGTGCGCTCGGCCTGTGGCGTGTCTATCGCGGCCGCCTCTTCACCGAGGTGGAGTCCCGCCTCGAACTTTTCGAGGACGGAAGATGACCGAACCCGCCGCCGGAGTTGCGAGACACCTGTCGCATGCCCGCCGGTCTCGTGACCGGTGCGGCGTGGCCGGCGACTATGGCATGAGCGCGTTCAGGTAGTCGCCGCGCAGGTCGGCCAGGGCGCGGCTTCGAGCGATTTCGGCCGCGTGCAGATCCGCAAATGTTTCGATGATGCTGGACACGCCGAGCACATCACACCCGGACGCTGCGACCAGGCTGCCGATATCGGCGGAGACCGCCGCCCCTTTCCTGATGCGTTCGACGGTGTCGTTCTGAATCCGCACTGCCTGTAGCCGGTCTCGGTACAGGGTCCGGGCGAGATGCGGTGGAGCACTGGTTTCCACACTTTGGTGTCGAGGTCGTGGATCTGTCGCTGCCAGAGTCGCCGGGCGTGGTCGGCCTCAGGGGTTGCGCCGTCTGGCTCTGCACCGATCTCGGCTCTGACGTCAGCGGCACCGAGTTCCCCGAACCTGTCCGGGCCCTATTGGATCGTGTCGGCTTGGGAACTGGTCGCAGCGTCGGCTAGTGACACCGGTGAGGTCCGGGCGACGTCTCAGTCAATCTTCCGGCGCAGCTGGTCGAGTTTCTCCGCTTTGCTGAGCCCGGTCGAGGCGGGCGCCGTGGGCAGTTCGCTCATCTCGCCGCCTTCGCACATCGTCGAACCCGATCGGTCCGCCAACCAGTCTAATCGAACACACGTTCGAGACTGAGGTATTGTAGGTGGGCCTCGTCCGGAAGGGCACTCGGGGCGCTTCACTTTCCGGCCGTTGACCTGGCGTCATCGGTGGTTCTAGGGGCACGGAGGAACAGGCGTGATGATCGGCGACAAGGTGCTGCTCCACCCGGAGGGTAAGTCCACGTTTACCGTTCGCAGCGTCGAGGAGGAGGACGCTCTGGTCGAGAGCGTCATCGACGCGCCGGGGAAGTTCCCGTTCCGGGTGCCCGTGAAGTTTCTCGTGCCTGCCGACTCCTGAATCCGTGTCATCACGGCGACAAGCGTCAAAGTCGATGGGTCGGCGGCTCGGAATCGTCAGGGTCTGGGCGTCTAGCCTGGGCACGGTTCAGGGGGCCGGATCCGCTGGCCACCGCAAATCGATGAGGGGGAACTATGGCTGTGCCCGTACTGACCGACGAGCAGCGCGCATCAGCACTCGCGAAGGCCGCCGAGGCGCGCAAGGTGCGCAGTGAGATGCTGGCCGCCGTCAAGGCCGGCAAGCTCGACGTCGCCGCGGTCCTCGAACGCGCCGAGACCGAGGAGATCGTGAAAAAGACCAAGGTACTGGCCTTGTTGAAGGCGCTGCCGCGGGTGGGCGCGGTGAAGGCCGCGAAGCTCCTCGAGGACCTCTCCATCGCGGAGAGCCGCCGTCTCGGTGGTCTCGGCGAGAACCAGCGGCAGGCCCTGATCGCGGCCGCGGCCGCCTACCCTGCCTGAGAATCAGCGCAGCGCATACGGCTCGTGGACATACGTGTCCACGAGCCGTGCTGTTGCCGCAGGCGGGTGATCGCTCCAGGACGACCGTGATGAGTGAACCCGTAGTCTTTCCACGCGTTCGGCGTGGCGCCCCAGGTTTCTCGCCGCGTGGACTCCCTCCGAGGCGAGATGTCGGAGGGACGATCTACTGTGGCTCTCGCGACGAGCAACAGGTCGCCACTCACTACCCAGACCGGTGATCCGTCACCCGTCCTGATCTGCGGGGTTCCGTGGATTGGTGTGTGGCGGCCTGTATCTCTCGAGTCGGTGCCACAGGTGGCCCCGTAGCCTTTCCTGGTGTCTGCTCCCTCCGCCGAGCATCCTCCGGTGCTGCCGTCGCTGACCACGGTGGACCCGTCGGCGGCTTCCTCAACGGCATCACCATGTTCGGCCCCGGCGCCGCGATCCCCGAGCACTTCCACAACTGCGACGAAAGCGTCCTCATCACCAAGGGCTCCGCCGTCGCACACATCGACGGTGTCGAATACCCGGTCACCGTCGGCGACAACTCGTTCATCCCCGCCGGCATCCCGCACTTCTTCCACAACACCTCCGACACGGACGAACTGCACATCTTCCGGACCTACGCCTCCGTGAACGCGAACCGCACGATCGTCGCCACCGGCGTGACCACCCGCATCGACGAGGAACACGGCACCAACCTCACCTGAGCGTCGCCAGCGTCCCCTTGTCGAGAATCGCTCAGACCTTGCTGGAGCGGGGTATTCGGGTCAATTGTGTGGCTCCCGGACCGGTCTGGACACCTCTGATTCCGGCGACCATGGACGAGGAGAAGGTCGCGGAATTCGGGAAGCAGGCCCCGTACGGTCGGGCCGCCCAGCCCGACGAGATCACCCCGTCGTACGTGTTTTTCGCGTCCGGTCTGCTGTCGTCGTACTACTCCGGCGAGGTGCTCGCTCCGTTGGGTGGGGAGACACTGCCCGGTTGACCACCGAGCGGTGGTGCCGGCCCGCGCACGCGCAACCGGCCAACCGCCCTGGGGCCGCCTCGTCGGTGTCTGCTGTGCCCCCTGGTCGGCAGAGCGGCAGCCGCGTCGGTCGACGGGCGGTTGCCGGACTAGTGATTGCGCAGTTCGTCGATGAGATCCTTCTTGTTCAGCTTCGAATAGCCTTCCAAGCCCAGTTCTTTGGCACGTTTCTTCAGCTCGTCGACCGTCCAGTCCTCGTAGGATGGGGACTTCCCGCCGGACTTTCCGACGTTCGTGCGGCCGCGGCTGGCCGCGGCGTTGGAGATGCGGGCCGCCTTCTCCTTGGAATCACCCTTTTCGCGCAGTTCCTCGTACATGTCCTGGTCTTTGAGTTGGGGCTGCGAATCCTTGCGGGCCATCTGCTGCTCCTCCCACCGAGTAGCTCGCGGCTGGGTCTATTTGTCCTGTTCGGCGTGTTCGCGTTGTTCGTGGATGCCGGCCTCGCCGCGGGCCTTCTCCGCCGCCGCTTCCTTCTCCGCAGCCTCACGCTGGGCCTCGGCCTTGTCCTGCTGCGCCTGCCCCTCCCGGGTCAGGTCGTCGCGGCCGGAGACCGCACCGGCCGCCTCCTTGGCCTTGCCCTTCACGTCTTCGACCACACCCTTGACGGCTTCGGCGGGACCTGACTTGTCGTCAACCACTGGTTCATCCCCTTTGTCGGTGAGTACGTCGCCTCTTGCTGTCCGTCGCCTACCCGTGCGCCCGATTCCCCAAACGGCGGCGAAGCCGAGGCGAGCGACCACCGGCGGGCGGCGTCTGGCAGGTAGTTTGCTCCGGAAGAACGGATCTAAAGTCCTGCCAGGTGGCCAGCCAGAGGCGTCTGCGCGCCGTCTACTGCAGATAGCAGGTCGCGGGCTGCCGGTTCGTGAGACGTTGGGACGATGAGCCCCACTACCCGTGTCCCGGAATCGGTGCTCGACGATGTCCGGGAGCGTGCGCGCACGCCGGCCGTCACGTGGCTTCGACGGGGCGCGGTCGTGCTGCTCGCACTGATCGTGGCGCTCGGTGCGGTGGGGTTGCTCGGTGTCCGCAGCGGCACGGCCCATGCGGCGGGAGGCGGGTACGCCCTCACCCTCACGTATCCGCAGGTCGCGCGCGCGGGACTGGATGTGCCGTGGGAGCTGACCGTCCGCAAGCCGGGTGGGTTCACCGAGCCGGTGGTGATCGTCGTCGACTCCGACTACTTCGACATGTTCGAGACGCAGGGGTGGACACCGGAACCCTCCGCGGAGACCAGCGATGCCTCGCGGACGTACATGACCGTCGATCCGCCACCCGGCGACACTCTCACCCTGGGTTTCGACGCCTACATTCAGCCGTCGAGTCAGCTGGGCCATTCGGGATCGGTATCGGTGTCGGAGAAGGGAGTCGACGTGGTCACCCTGGAGTTCACCACCTGGCTGGTGCCCTGATGGAGATCGTGATCCGGGCTGCGGTCCTGTTCCTGTTCCTGTGGGTGATCACCCGCGTCGTCGGACGGTCGACGGTCGGCGAACTGAGCACCTTCCAACTGGTTCTCTACATCGTCATGGGCGATCTCGTGCAGCAGGGGGTGACGCAGCAGGACTACTCCGTCACGTCCGCAGTGCTCGCGGTCGGAGTCTTCGCTCTGCTCACCCTGGCCCTCGCCTGGGCCAATGCGCGATTTCCGCGGGTGCGCGGGGTGACGCACGGTGTGCCGGTCATCATCGTGCGTGACGGGGTACCCGACTCGGACCGTCTGCGCTCGGAACGGATGTCGCTGGACGACCTGATGGCGGATGCCCGGCAGAAGGGTATCCGGCGGTTCGACGAGATCGAGCTCGCGGTGCTCGAGACCAACGGCCGGGTGTCGTTCTTCATCCGGGCCGGCGGTCCGACCGAGGGCGCGCCGGAACAACCCGGAATCACATGACGTGTCGTTGGGTCCTCGTGTGTGAAATGGGCGACCGGCCGTGGGCTCGAGACCGTCGCCCGTTGAGTGCTGAAATGGCCCCACCTTCCTCGCCCCCGGTTTCACCGGAGAGGGCTGCGGCAGTTGCAACTCCTGCGGCTCGTCATCACCAGCCACCCACTCACTTGAAGCGTGGTCGGCGACCGGCGCTTCATGATCCTCACCGCGTAGCTACGGAAAATCCGGGCACCCGCATGCAACATCCGTCCGCTCGACCGCAGAGCAGGCCGCACTCAACGGAGGACCGTCTCCATGACCGCTCGACTCCTCCGGACTCCGCCCGGACCTCGGGGCTGTCCGAGCACGAACCGCGCACCAGCTGGTCGTTTCCCCATCGGCATCGCCACCATGGTGGTCATCGGGGATCGTCGCGGTGTCGGTGGCGAGCACGGTCCTGCTTGTGCTCGACATCGCCGGAGTCTTCGACGGAAGCCCTCTAGTAGTGATGAGATCGCCCCCATGCTCCCGGCAGCACACGGCGGACAGGGCCGTGATACTGCCGGAGGGGATCTCCCACGGGCGATGCCCGGCCTACTGTTGAGCCGTACCGAGTTATTGCACGGCACTGCAGGTAACGGCGCACGACGACCCTCCCACGGAGGCAAATATGTGCACGCCGTGCACTGGCCCGATCCTCAGGGCCGGTCGTGGAACGACATGGAAACCGTGTGCGGCCGATCGACGCGAGGAATGGCGCAGCCAGGCGCACCTCGACCCGACGCAGTGGCCGTTGCCGAAGTGGACGAGCAAGATATGCCTGGTGTGCGCGGCCAAAACGTAGAGCACCCTCTGCGTGCGCTGTCTGCGGTACTGACCTGCATCGTTGCCACCTCGATCCTCGACGGTCTGCCGCAAATGGCCGGGCGTGACACCCTGTGACGAGAACACGCCCGCCGAATACTGGGAGGACCCGCGACGCATGACCACTTGGCCCCTCTGGATCGGCGCCCTGCTAGTCGTCGGCGGCTCGGCCGCCCAACTCACCCATCAGACAGCTGCCGCCCGCGCCCTGTGGGTACTCGCCGTGCTCGCCTTCGTCACCACCGCAGTGGGGGCTGTGATCGTGTCCGAACTCTCGCTGCCGCTGCTGCTGATCCTTGTGGTCGCGATCGCGGGAACCGTCGCCCTGGTCGCGCTCACTCGGGAGCCGGAAAAGTCGACAACCGCGCGACGGGGTACTCAGTGATCGCCGAGTTCGCTCTTGGATCGGATGGTGGGCGAACCGCTTTGAACGAAGACCGTCCAAATGTGTTGGGTACGGCGCCGGAGAACCTCACCAACGCCCGCTCTGCGCCCCGGCCGCCTCCCGACCCACCCCAGTGGGAGCCTCAAATCTGTGTCTCACAACCTTGGGATGTGAGACGTGGGTTCGAATTCGGACTGAGGTCGGGGGATTCGGTTCGGCGTTCGCGAATCTAACAGCCTCGGCGTTAGCAATGTGCTGCGCGGTGCATCGTTGCGCCAGGATGACTAGTAGCCGATCGACGGCAGCCACGCGCCCTGGGGCTCGTTGTAGAGCCCGATCGTCATCAGCGTCGACTGCTGGACGATCTTCAGTCCTGCAGCGAAGCACCAGGCCATGAGTCGCGTATTGCGTGAGGGCACGAGGAACCCGAGGCCGGTGAACTCGTCGGCACCGGCCAACAGCGCGATGACGTCGTCGTCGGCCTTGCCGACCGCATGGCAGGTGTAGCCGAAACCCGTCGCATAGCCAGTGATCCGGCCGCCACGCTCGACCACCCGGGCAGTGCCGGCATTGACCCAAAACTGCAGCTCGCCGTGGCGGTCGTGGCCGTGCACCTGCCGGCAGATCTCGTCGCAGGCAGCGATATCGTCCGATGTCGCCGGACGCACAACTACGCCGGGAACCGCGGACCCGCGTGGCGTTCCCTGGAAGACCGACAACAGCTCACGCACAGCGAAGCCCAGCTTGGCGTACAGGGAGAACGATCGGTAGTTGTACGCCGTCTGTACCAGTCGCACGCCAGCGACGTCACGCGCCTCCGACCGCTGAAGCAGTGCATTCATCAACGCATGACCCGCCCCCGCGTCCGACGCCGCAGGATCAACGGCGACGGGACCTATGCCGACGATCTTGCCGCGCTCGTCCTGTAACGCGGTGCCGACGATGTGGCCGCCGCGCTCGGCGATCAGACCGTAGATGCCATCGGTGGCCAGCATCGCCTTGATCTGGAAGTCGGCGAATTCGGGCGTGCCCGCTTCGATCGGAAAGTTGTGGTGCGTGGCGAGCGCCTCGAAAGCGTCGAACATGATGCGCCCACACATCTGGGCATCGTCGGGCCTCACCTCGCGGATCTGCAGCTCGGTCATTCATCTATTGTCGTGCTTGCGCAACCGACGGTTGTCCCAAATCGGATCCTCGATGGGGAAGTATCCAGGAAGTTGATGTGGCACGGACGCTGCGACGACTCGGGGCGATACCTTGACCATGAGGGTGAGGAAAGCCGCGATGGGTACCCGTGCTCTTGCCGCGATCGCAACCGTGGGCCCGGGTCCTCGGACTCAACCCGGCGCACCAGGATCTAGTCGTAGATGACGGCAAGTCCCCGACGCTCGAGGTCAGCCAACCCGCTCCGCATCGCCTGAAGCTGTTCAGGTGAATGCCCCACCCAATCCGTGATCTCGCCAACTATTCGCACGGGCTCCCGGGTGCGGTAGGAGCGAGTCGGATTTCCGGGAAACCTCTTGTCCGTCACATTCGGGTCGTCCTCCAGTGTGCCTTCCGGTTCCACAATGAAGATGCGGCACCGACCCTGGCCTGTAGCGAGCTCAGCTCCCCACACTGCGGCATCCAAGGTGTGCGTCATATAGACGTGGTTCGAGAGGCGTCCTTCGGCGTAGTTCGACCGGTACCCGGGCAGCAGTAGATCTCCCACCGATAGGTCGGCCTTCGTGCCGTGCAGGAGCGCACCCGACTCGTGCACTTCGAAAGGTTTCGGCGTACTCATCACAACAACCCCCATTTGTAGTCGGTCGGAAGATTGTGCAGCACGGCAGGGGCCTTGCCGCAAGACCCGCCCTCTGCCATATGGTGAGAGGGGGAGGAAGCCTCGGGAGTTTCGGCCACAGGCGCCCTGCCTACCTCCTCGACGCTGACCGCGAACCCCGATTCCAGGGCCCGTGCCCGGCCAGATACGGAAGTCACCTAGCCACTCGTGCAGCCCGAAAAGCCGTCACCCGGACGATCACTCACAGAGGGCGGGATGTGACCGGGTTGCTTACACCGATCCACGGCGCTCTCTCCTGTCTCTGGCCCACTCCTCGATGAACCGTGCAGCGTCCATCAGCTCCACCGAGTCCTCACCCCACTCACGTTTGAGCTCGGACACCGTGACCTCGCGTTCTTGATAACGCACCAGGAAGTCGCACAGCCCGTGCCCATGCATCGCCCCCAGCCGAACATACTTCGCGACCACGACCGTCTCGACGATCTGCCCGCTCGGGCGCCGAATGCGGAACAGTCCGGGCGTGTCCACTGGGATGCAAGCGATTCGATCCACACCGTCATTGTTCCCCCACACCAGTCGGCCGGGCCGAATACCTTCCCGCCGACGGGGACGCACGCCAAGTCTCCGCAGGTTCCATAGCCGTCCCGTGGCGGTGTCGATCGCCTCACCGCGTGACCGGACTCTCTCCCGCGCTGACAGCGTCGCGCTGCCATACTGTGAGGCGCACTGGTCACCAGTTCGTTCGTGTCTCAGATCGAATGTCAATGGACAGTTAGGGGCTCAGGTTGACCGCATGGACGGTCGACGGGGTTGCTCCGCGCGGAAACAGGTGAAACGACAGGCTCTCCGGATCCGCTGGGCAGCGAAAACACAGGTGATGATCGTCGAACCAGGCGAACCATTCCTCCCACGAAATGTGCTCGAAATAGTGACCCGACCGGGCCCCGAGGAAGTCGACGAGCAGCACCTGTGCCGAGCAGACCGCCGCCGGGTCCGGCACCCGGGCCGGGGCACCGCGATGCAGTTGGATCCACCGACGGATCTCGTCGTGGTCGATGGTGTCACACACCCGCATACTCATCGGTTGCCTCCACGTGTCGTTCCCCCGGGGCCGACCTGCGCGAGCGCGTCCTTCCCGGAGATGGTGCCGAGCACCTGGTGGTCGAGTGCCCCGTCGGACGGGGCGGAAACGGCGATCCGGCGAAGACCGCCATCGCGGTGGCCACACCCGTCGTCGCGTCAAGTCCGAGTGCGCAGGACGGTCCGGGCGGGCCGGAAATGAGCGGAGGGATAGTGACGTTGTCCCCTATCGAGGCGGTTGCTGTCAGCAGATGCTGAAGGGTGTCCAAACAGCGCTTTGCGGCAACAAACTGGGACGCTATGGACTCTCACCCTGGACCGGTGTCGACGAGCACCGCCACGGACGGGCCTCTCACCACGCGGGAGTGCCTGGATTTCCTGCGGTCGGTCCCCGTCGGGCGGCTGCTCTACACCGAGGACGCCCTGCCCGCGGTGCGGCCGGTGACCTTCGCCTGCCCGGACGGGCAGATCGTCATCCCGACCGGAGACAATCCGTGGTTCACCCGCTTCGAGGGCACCGTCCTCGCCTTCGAGGCCGGTGCCATCGACGCGTCGACGCGCTCGGGTTGGTCGGTGCTCGCGATCGGCCGCGCCCGACTGTTCGCCGGCACGGCCGGTCTCGACGGGTTCGACGATCCCACCCGTTCCCCGTGGAGCGGCTCTGCCGGCGATTGTTATCTCCTCATCGACATCGGATCGCTCAGCGGCCACCGCACCACCCTGCTCCGCCCCCGAGGCGATCACCGCTGACGACTTCGGTGCCGTGCAGAGAGCGAGCGAGTGAGTGAGTGAGTGAGTGAGTGAGTGAGCCCACGACAGCGGGAGTCGAACTCGAGGTGCAGGGGCAGACACCCGGTATCGAGCCGCAGGTAATCGGCCGGTTCCGGTGCCGATCGGTGAACGGCGGACTAATTCAAGGGCGGGCGGGTTGGGTGATCAACGGCTGTAGGCGACCAGGGTGGTCCACATCGTCTGCACCGGGACGTCGTGCTGGTCGAGCATGATCGTCTTCGTGACCAAGATGTCGTTGCCGGCGGCGTGGCGGAATGAATCGAGGAAAACGTCGCAGATCAGGCGGTCGCCCACCGTGATGGGGCGGTGGAACTGCAGGCGTTGATCGGTGTGCAGGATCTCGGCGGGGTCGTAGCCGGTGAG